>RFNJ01000060.1 GCA_009927255.1 Pseudomonadota bacterium
ATCCCCCAAGAAGCCTTCTTAGCAGCGCTTAAACTTGGAGACTAACCAAGTTTTTTAGCGCTGCTAATCTCGCCAAAGCCCTTTCTTCTTACATAAAAGGCGTAGGCGGATAGCCGCCCTCAAACTCGGCGACTAACCCAAAACAACAGCCCCCACCATCCGGCAGGGGCTGTCGCAATTCATGTTAGGTAGCATAGGCCTTACGCAAACGCTGGCCAAGCGCCACCGTCCGCTGTTGTGCCGTGCGCGCAGAGCGCGCCAACACAACAATGCAAGCAGTGAGGCCAACACCAACACTTACTGAGGCAATGGGCAGCACATACGGCCAACCAAAAACCATCAGCAAGGCCCGTTTGGCGTCAACCGAAGGCCACAGCAGCACCAGCAGGTTTACCACCAGTACCGCAAACGGAAAAACCGCCACACTAAGCACCAGAGCCGAAACCCCCGCACTCAGCCACAGCAGCATCCGCGCCCACGCACCATGGGTACAAGATACCTGCCACAGCCAGCCAACAATCCAAGCGGCAAGGATACAGCCACTCACCATCACCAGCAGCAGCAGCATTTCCAGCAAGCTAACAACCGTTGTCATGTTCGTAACCTTTCAGGGTTAGATAAAGTTAAAGACAAAGGGCAAAGCCCCGATACACCAAAGTTCAGATAAAAAACCCTATACCCCCTAACCATCTAAAAAACAAACCAAAAAATAAAAAATCCCGAAGCCCCTACCAGTTGGTGGGGGCTTCGGTCACTTATGGCTCAGTTGCGCTTCAGGCCCGCGCACGTACAGGCTGCTCCGGCATTGGTAGCGTGCCCTCATACTTCTTGATGATGCTAGCAGTCAGCAGCACCCCAAGAACCATGGAACAAGCTACCAAAAACGCGCCTAGAAGAAGCAAGCGCGCGGGGATATCATCGCCGTCGCTGCCGCTGAAGAGCTTACCGATTCCTTCGGCTGCAATATTTGTTGCGGGCCCAAGGTGGTTAATCGCGCTGGCGGTGTTGTGGATCTGTGCATAGGTATTCCACGCAGCCACGCCAGTATTGAGCAAGCTCGGCTCGCGGTAAGCCTGAATCCATGACTGAATCATTGCCACCAGTCCAATCGAGAGGACGGGGAAAATCACCAGCACGTACCACAGACTGAAGGCGAACTCGATCATCTGTTTTGCCTCTGGGGGGTTCCCCATCAGCGCCACAGCGCCCAGCACCAGCACCGGCAGGAAGACGCTGGAAAAGCCGATGGCAGACATGATTGCCGCCATCCATGCCATCACTCGGATCCAACCACCAAGGGCACGGGCTTCCGCCCACACCATCCCGGCACTCCAGGCGTTCAGCCAAGAGATACCGAAGTTGAGAGCCATGATGAACAGAATGATTCCGATTTCCATCGGAAGTTCCTTTCAAAGGGGAAGTGAAGATAAATCGGCCCACCAAGGACCGGCAAACCGTCCCCAAGCGGAATAGCCCTATAAGTATACAACATAGCTGCGAAAAAACAACCCCCCTACCTTTAATCCCCCCAAAACCCCCTTGCTCCGCAAAGCAGCATAGTATACCCTTTAAGGGCTACCAAGTAGCAAAGTACCTTCCCTCCCGTTCGAACATGGAGAAATGCCATGAAATTCGCAAAGAAACTGACGCAAGTCGCCACAGCCCTGCTGCTGGTCTGCGGAGTCGCATTCTCAGCCCCATCGGCCATGGCCCAAAAAGCCAGCCCCAGCCCCAGCCCCAGCACCACCAATCAGTCAGCCGAAACCATCTTGGCCGACATCAAAACTCTCGCAAGCAAGGTGGCCGAATATCACCAGCTCATCCGAGAAGCCAAGCAAGAAATCTTGCAAGGCAAGATGACCCTGCAAGAAGGAGTTATAACAGTCGAGCTTCTAGACACTCTTGGCTCTATATATGTTAAAGAGTCTGAAGGTTTAGCTGTGTGGATGAAGAATAATCTAAAGCAAACATCGAGCAGAATGATTTCAGAAATTAGCGCAGTACTAGATGAGTTAAACAAAGCTAACCAGGACAACCGAAAGTTGCTTGATCTGGTGAAGCAAAAGATCAAGTCCTCAACCCCAACCTAAGGTTCCGAGGTCTGGTAATAGCAACGGCCCGCCAAAAACGGGCCGTTGTGCTATTAAATCCTGCCCCAGCCTACCCCCGCCGTCGAAAAATCCCCCCCCCACCATTGGTCGGATCAATTACTCGGCTGCGGCTCCGCGCCCGCCCCCGCGCCTCCTCAATCATCTCATCCAGCAAGTCGCTAAACCCAATGCGCGGCTCAGCCGCCTCCCACAAAAAGTACCCAAAGCTGCCGGGCAACGGGTTAATTTCATTAAACCAAATCTCGCCGGTTTTGCTGTCGCCAAAAAAGTCCAAACGCGGCGCACCACCTAAGTCCAACAGCTCAAACAACGCCGCCGCCCAACCCCGCAACTCGGCTGCCTTCTTGGCGGGCAAACTCTTGGGGTGCAACTCCCGCGTTAAACTCGCCATCCCCTCACCTTGCGCTGGCCCTAGTTTGCCGCCCAACTTATCCAATCCACCACCACTCAAGTATTTATCTTTAAAATCAAGCGTCTCACCACTCGTCAGCGGCCGCTCAATCGCACTGGTCACAATCTTCCCTGCTGCGCTGCGCCGCACCGCCACGTTAAACTCCACCAAGTTGCGCACGCACGGCTGCACCAGCGCGGTAAAATCCAGCCGGAACACCTCACTCAACGATGCCTGCAATTCCTCGTCATCCTTCACCACTTTGGCCCCAAGGCTGCTGCCCAAAAAGTTCGGCTTCACAAACAGCGGATATTTCCCCAACCGCCGCACCGCCTCCTTACCTTCCAGCACATCACCGCGCTGCACCACCAAGCTCGGCAATACCGGAATCTCCAAAGCCCGCGCCATCTGCATCGCCCACGCTTTGTTCATGCACACCGCCATCGCACCCACACCACCACCCACCAACGGCACCCCCTCCGCCGCCATCACGCCTTGCAAAATCCCATCCTCACCCCACGTGCCATGCAGTGCCGGAATTACCACATCAAAATCTATCTCTTTTCCACCACCAAACATACCTCCATCCACCCCCCGCAGCACCCACTTTCCACCCTTACCCCGACTATTCCCAACACCAAACTGCACCCGCATCAACCCACGTTTTACCGCCAAATCCGGCAAATAATTCTTGCGCTGGCGCAAAGCCTCCCCCACCCACCACTGTCCATCCAAGCCAATATAAACCGGAAATCCCTCATACTTTTGCGGGTCTAGCGCCTCCAACACCTGCAACCCCGTCAGCACACTCACATCATGCTCCGCACTCATCCCCCCCAGCAAAACCGCTATCTTTAGCCTCTCCGCCATCGCCAAACCCTTTATTTTCTCGCTTATTCTAACCGCACCACCTCCACCAATCAACGCCACCGTGCTAAAATAAAAATATGCCCCAATCCTCCCGCTTCACCCACCACAACGCCACCCTCCGCGCCGAACCGCTCACCGACGCCAGCAGCCCCCTGCGCCTGGTCTGGCTGCACGGCTGGGGCCAATCGCGCGAAAGCCTGCGCCCGCTGGCCACGGCGCTGAGCAACATCGGCGAAAGCTGGCTGATCGACCTCCCCGGCCATGGTGAAGCTTCTCCTCCACCGCACGCATTTAGCCCCGCCAACTACGCCACCCTCCTCAACGAATGGCTCAAAACCCAACCCACCATCCCCACCATTCTTATCGGCCACAGCTTCGGCTTCCGCGTCGCCGTGCACGCCGCCAGCCAAAACCCGCAAGCCTTCAAAGCCCTCGCTGCCATCGCCGGCGCCGGCATCCCCCGCCCGCGCACGCTCCGCCAAAACCTCCGCCGCCAAGCCATCAGCCTTCTCATGAGCATTGCCAAAGCCCTCAAACCTCTCCTCGGCGAAGGTTTGCTCCAAAGCCTCCGCCAAAAGTTCGGCAGCCGCGATTACCTCCAAGCCACCCCCACCATGCGCCCCACCTTTTTAGCGGTGGTGAACGACAATACCACCCAACTTTGCAAAAACCTCCCCCACCCCACCCTCCTTATCTACGGCACCGAAGACACCGAAACCCCGCCCCACATGGGCCAAAAATTCGCCAAGCTTATCCCCCACAGCCAACTCCACCTCCTCCCCGGCCACACCCACTACACCCTCCTCCAAGGCGGGCGCCACCTGGTCGAAAAATACCTCCGCCACTTCCTCCAAAGCCTCTAACTATAATAGTATAGTGCCACCATGCTCACCCTCCTCCTCACCCTCGCCGCCAGCCTCTTCGCCACCGCCCGCCTGCAAACCTACCTCCAAGTCTACCAGCAAGAAGAATACGACACCCCCCGCTTCTTCGCCTGGATGCTCGAAAAACGCGCCGCCGATAAGTGGGCCACCCTCGGCCTCCTCCTCGGCAGCTTCATCCTGCTCCTGCCCACCACCATGCACCCCGCCTACCCCCTCTTCGCCGCCGCTTGGCTCGGCTGGCGCCTCCGGCAAGAACCCTCCCCCACCCAAACTGGCAAAAAACCCCTTGTCCCCACCCCCCGCGCCAACCGCCTGTGGTGGCTCGCCAGCGCCCTCGCCACCATCCCCCTGGCCTTCATCGCCACCCAAACCCACGGTCTTACTCAAGCCATCGCGCTCATCGCCTTCATCCAAACCATCCCCCTCTGGCTCGCCGCCGCCAACCTCCTGCTCTGGCCGCTCCAGTTTTACCAAAACCAGCAATACCTCGCCGAATGCACCACCCTCCTCCAACGCCTCAACCCCCTCACCATCGGCCTCACCGGCAGCTTCGGCAAAACCAGCACCAAATACATCCTCAACCACATCCTCAGTAGCCATAAGCCCACCCTCATGACCCCCGGCAGCACCAACACCCCACTCGGCATCGCCCGCATCGTGCGCGAACAACTCCAGCCCCACCACAGCTATTTCATTGCCGAAATGGGCGCCTACGGCCCTGGCAGCATCGCCCGCCTGTGCAAACTTGCCCCCCCAAAAATCAGCGCGATAACCGCCGTTGGCGACGCCCACTACGAACGCTTTAAGTCCCTCGCCGCTGTCGCCCAAACCAAATTCGAAATCAGCCAATTCCAAGATTTCTCCCCCCAAACCCAAGGCAACCTGTGCGTGCTGGCGATAGACGGCATCCCCCCCGAACACTGGCAACCCCGCGTCAGCCAAAACTCCACTCGCTTCCTGCTGGTCAGCCAAAATGCCGAACATATCCGCGGCCCACACGACTTCCACATCACCCAAGCCACCCAAACCCCCCAAGGCCTCAAGCTCACCATCCGCCACGCGGGCGTTGAAACCACCTTCCAAACCCCACTCTTCGGCATGCAGCAAGTCGGCAATTTGGGCGTCGCCTTCGCCCTTGCCACTCAGTTGGGACTGGCTAAAAAAGCCATCGCCGCCGCCATGGCCAGCGTCCCCGCCGCCCCCCACCGCCTCAACGTCAAGCGCGAAGGCACCCAAACCGTGATTGACGACTCCTACAACAGCAACCCCAAAGGCTTCGCCGCCGCGCTGGAAGTCCTCGAACTGGTCGCCCAATCACGCGAAGCGAACCAAGGCTCGGCTCGCCGGAGCGATTCTTATCGCGCAGGCGGCCAAGCCGCAAACCGCAAAATCCTCATCACCCCGGGAATGGTCGAACTCGGCACCCTCCACGCCACCGAACACGCAAAACTCGGCCAGCTCGCCGCCCAAAAAGCCAACATCATCCTCGCCGTCAACCCCACCCGCATCCCCACCTTCCTCCAGGCCGCCCAAACTCAAAATCAAGCCCAAGTCATCCCCGTCGCCACCTTAGCTGCCGCCCGCCAATGGCTCCAAGCCAACGGCCAACCCCACGACGTGATATTAATAGAAAACGACCTCCCCGACCGCTACGAATCCCGCTGGACCCTCTAACTTTTAACTCTCACCAAGTCCCATAAAAGCACCCAACTCAGGCCTCCGTGCCGGAAGGATGATGGGCCGAAATTGCCACTATGCAATTTCGGGGTGCCCATCACCTATCCGGCACCACCCGTGTCGCCCACCCTCCACGAAGCTCCTACCTCTAATCTGCTAACAACCACCAGTTACCAACTTCTCTTTACCTCCCCATTTGCCAATCCCCCCAAAGCAGCCTAAATTATCCTTCATGCTCACCGCCGCCCAAATGCTCCCCCTCAACCATCCCGCCAGCGCGCTGGTGGTTGGCCCGCCGGGCAGCGGCAAAACCTTGTTGCTGGTGCACAAAGCCGCCCAACTCACTGCCAAAGGCCAAACCGTCGCCCTCTCCACCTTCGCCTTTCGCGGCCTAGAATTCCTTCGCCACTTCGCCCAAGGCCACTACCCCCAACTCACCGCCCACGTCGCTACCGGGCTGCTCAAAGCCGGCACGGTGGTGGAATTGGCCCAGGCCCAACTCGCCACCACCGGCACTGTCAACTTCGCCAGCAACAACCAAGTGCGCGAAATTTTGCGCAGCCTCATCCTCACCCAAGGGTTTACCGGCACATTGCCCGAAGCCGAGCACATCATTCGCAACGCCAAAGGCCGCGCCAAAAAAATGCCGGAGAACGACAAACACTACCCCCTCCTCACCGCCTACCAAGCCAAGCTCGAAGAATTCGGCCTGCTCGATAGATACGACATCATCCGCAAACACATTCTGGGGATGAAAAACGCCACCGTCCCCCCCCTCCAAGTCAAACATATTTTGCTCGATAACCTCGAAGACGCCAACGAAATCCAGCTCATCTGGCTGCAAATCCACCAAAACCAAGGCATCCAGCTCACCCTTGCGGCGAATGACGACACCACCGCCTACGCCCGCGACGGCGCGCTGGGCCCTTTAGCCATCAACCAAGTCGAAGACTGGCCCGACATCACCCGCTTCAATCTCCCCACCTCATTCCGCACCCCACCCGCCCTCGCACCAGCACTCGGCAAAATCGCCCGCCAACTCCGCACCCGCCACCCCAAGGCGGAAGAAACCACCAGCACCACCCCCGCCACCCTGCAAGTGGAAAACTTCCCCAACCCCGCCGCCGAGCACGCCTTCCTCGCCACCACCTGCAGCCAGCTGCTCGGCCAAAACCCCAACCACAGCATCGGGATTATTACGCGGAACGACTTCTCCGCCGCCCTCATCACCCACGCCCTGCGCAAAAAAGGCCTCAACCCCGCCAGCTTCGCGCGCCTCATCTGGGAAGACCCAACCCCCCAGCTGATGCTCGCCCTGCTCTACGTCCTCCTCAACCAAGCCAACAACGCGCATCTCCAGCTCGCCCTCCTCGGCTTCGGCATCCCCGCCGCCACGGTGAATGAATGGCTCAACACCGGCCTCACCGCCGAAGACTGGCTCCCCCGCGGCTGCCCACTCCCCCCCATCGCGGGCCTCTCACCCACCATCCAGTCCGCCGCCCAACGCGCCAAGCAAAGCTTCAGCGGCGCCTACCAACTCTGGCAAGCCAAAGCACTTGGCCCACGCGAAATCTTCAAGTCGCTGGTCGCCGAAGCCCTGCCCAACATCCCCGAGGCCGACCACCCCCAAGCGCTCTTGGCTACCGACATGCTCCTCACCCTCAGCGGCAAACTCACCGAAATCCTCCCGCGCGTGATGATCGAAACCATGCCCAACATGCAAAGCCCCATCACCGTGGCGCCGGTGCGCGAAACCCGCAACATGCAGTTCAACACCACCATCATGCCCTACGCCGGCGCCAACCTCTGGCCCCACCCGCCCTATACTGTTTTGGGGCCCGACGCCGACCACGAGCGCCGCCTGTTTCTATTAGCCATCAGCCGCACCGCCGGCAATCTCATCCTCACCCACCACACCCCCCAACCCACGCCTTACCTAGCCGAACTCAAACAAGCCCTCAAACCCACTCCCCGCAAGTAACATGAATAACCGCTACTGGGTCTACCTGCTTGCTAGCGCACCGCGTGGATACTTGTATGTCGGCGTCACCAACAACCTTCCTCGCCGCTGCTACGAACACCGCGAAAAAATTATCCAAGGCCACACTGCCAAATACAACATAACCCAACTGGTTTACTACCAAGAGTTCACTGAAATCACCGAAGCAATCCGCCGCGAAAAACAACTCAAACGCTACAGCCGCCAACTCAAATTCCAAATAGTTGAAGAGCATAATCCATCATGGAAAGACCTCAGTAAAACCCTCCAAGCTCTTTAACTCTTAAACAACCCTAACCTAAGTCGCTATGTAGCGCGGTGTCACCCCGGGGCATGGCTGGGCCGATTTTGTGCTTACAAAATCGGGGTGCCCAGCCTGAGCCCGGGGTTATAAATCCCCTGCACAAATCAATAAAGCTAAAAATACCACACCCCCTGTCAGCCAACACCCCCCAAGGCTGCCCCACAAGCTGACACCGGCCCTTTTTCATGCAATGGTCAAACCAACAAAAAGAAGCTCCCATGCCCAAAGCCGCGCCCAAAGCCATGCCAAAAGTTAAGTTGCCCGCCAAGGCCAAAAAGCCCATCAAGCCAGCGGTCAAGCTTGTCACCAAACCAACCTCCAAACTTCAACCCAAACCGCAAACCAAGCCCGAATCCAAACCCAACCCCCAACGCGAAACAAAAGGCAAACCCCTCACCGCCACCCAACAAAAAAAAGCCGCCGAACTCAAAGCCACCGACACCGGCTACCAACAAGCTCGCGAAAACGCGGTAAAATATCTCCACAGCCGCCGCCAAGCCACCTTCAGCATCGCGCGGCACTATCACTTGGATGCCGACGACCTGCACCAAGAAGCCTACGAAATCCTCCTTACCTGCCTGCGCGACTTCAACCCGCTGTTTACCAAGTCGGATGGCCAAGTGGTCACCGTCCAATTCAACACTTTCTTCGGCAATCGGCTGGAAGGCAAGGCGCTGGAAATGCGCAACCGCGACCCCGAATACCAAGCCCGCCAAGCGCACCTCAGCGAAATGTCGGAAGACGAAAAGGCCGAGTTCCGCAAAGCCCCGCCACTGCTGGTGCAACACCTCGACCAAGAAACCGCCGCCCAAGAACATCTCCGCGCCGAAGCCTCCACCGCCCAACGCGGCCGCCAAACCAATCTCATGTTGAAAATCGCTCAAGATAGCTTCATCGAACGTAAACTGAACGATCTGATTGCCGCCGAGCGCGACGACAAACGCCGCGCCGCCCTGATGCACGTCAAAGTCGGCGGCGTCGCCAGCTTCGAAGAAATTGCCTACCACTTCGGCGTTACCGATAGCCGCGCCAGCCAAATCCTCAACGAACTGATGGACGCGTTTTATGTGCAGCGCCTGCTCGACGGCGATGTCAAAAGCGTCGCCTACGATTTCCGCAAAACGGGATTGAACGAAAAACGCGCCCACCGCCTCCTTGAACAAGCCGTGCAAGCCGCCCCCGCCCCCCGCGCCCAGCTGATTGTGCAAGAATTCGCGTCCGACTATCCCCACCTACAACAGGCCATCAGCCACGCCACCGCCCAAGCCGCCAGCCGCGCCGCCAACAACACCCAGCAGGCCGACGCCCAAACCCCCGCACTCCCCGCCCAACTCACGGCGGAAGAGGAAGATCAATTCCCACTCGCCGCGCTGGAATGGCGCGCGGTCAACACCCTCACGGGGCTGGGCCTGCCCTTCCGCCAGCCTACGGCCCAAGCGCCCGAAGACATGCTGCACATCAAAAAAATCAGCGCCGACCCCGCCGAAAAATGGCCACCGCTGATGATCACGCCCGAAGGCGCGGTGATCGACGGCGAACGCCGCATCGCCGCCGCGATGGTCAAGGGGATAGACCGTCTGCTCTGCCAAGTCCGCCGCGCCCCAGATGCCAAACACGCGCAAATCCTCCGCGTCGCGCTGAACAGCCGCACCCGCCCCCTCGATAAAATCGAACTCTACTTCGCCATCGCCGCGCTGCTCACCTTAGGGCTACCGCAAGGCAAAATTGCCGACCTCCTCGGCACCAGCCGCCCCAATGTCATTGTCTACGCCAAGGTGCGCGAAAAGGCCACCGCTGCCCTGCGTCAGTTGTTTGAAGATGGCCTGATCCAAATCACCAATGCCTCCACGGCGGTTGACCTCCCCGAAAAGGCGCAAAACGACATGGCCGACTTCATCCGCCAACACGGCGCAACGTGGGGCAGGGGGCCACAGTTTACCGAACTCTATGAAGCTGCGGCGGCGGGTCAAGTCAGCCACCTCGCCCCCCCCGCCAGCACAATGCAACCCAATTCGCTACCAACCACACCCACAACCCACCCCATATCCGCACCGTCCATACCCACAAACACCTACCAAACCACTACCAAAAACACACCACATCCATACCAAATCAGCACCACCAATTCCGCCACTTTCGCGGGGTCAAACGGTGGATTAGGTGGCGGGGCAGGGCAGGGGGGGCAACCGCTGGTGCCATCCGTCGCTAACGCCTTGAAAAAACGCCAAGAAGCGCTCGAAACCGCCCTGCGCGATGCTGAAATCTGGGCCAAGCAGCGCGAAGCCACCATCGCCAACCAATCCACCCAAATTAACGAATTAAAACAAACGGTTGAAGGGATGAAGGCCGAACTCGAAGCCACCGAATTGATGTCCCAAGCCGACGAAGCCACCATAGCAAATTATCTCAAAGAAGTCAAGAACTTCCACGCCGCCGAGGAGCGTTTGAATGCCGCCCAAACCCACTTAGAGAAGGCCACCACCCAACTCCGCAGCCTCCACCTCACCCACAAACAAACCATTGAACTGACAAATCTTTTAGAAAAAATCGCCACCACCCACACCGCCCTGCGCCTCACCCTCCTCAAACGCCCCGGCCAAGCTAAATCCTGAGCGATCGATAACCCCTTGCCAAACCAAGGCTTTATCCCCAAAATACTAAGTATGAATCGCCGCTTTTTCTTTCTGCTCCCAGCCCTCTGCATCGCGGCACTAATGTCAATAGTTACCGTATCTTACGCACAGACAGCTCCTGCCGCCACAGCCCCCACCACACCAGGTGTTACCGATAGCAGCGCTGGCGGCGGCACTCCATTCTCCGACTACGCCTTTACCAACCCCAACGCCTTCGGCGCTGTCGGCGAAGGTATCAACCTCCAACCCCTTGAACAAATTCAACCTTTAACTCCCAACACTGGTACCGGCGATACCGAAACTGCCAACCTCCAAGGCTGCGGCGGCGTCGGCCAAGCCGAATATACCACCAGCGTCTTCAACATGCCCGAAGTCTTCAATAAATTTAAGCGGGATGTCAACACCGACCTTGCAAAACAACTACTTACCTACAACTACAGCCTCCCCCAAACCGCCGCGTTATTTGAAACTCTCAATACCTACGGCAACCAACGCTACCAACAATTCCTCCAAGGCTGCAGCCTCGACGACCTCAAAAAAGACGCGCGAAAACAATATCTTGATGCCTGTATAAAAAACCTTCCCGAAGCAACTGCCACAACCGGAGCCAGCGCAAATTTAACCCTTACAGATGGTGAAAAATACGCCCGCGCCTGGGAAATCTGCACCGCCATGTATGCCGCCCAAGGCCAAACCGATACCGCAGCACTCAATCAAGCCCTCACCAAACGTACCGATACTAACAAAAAATTCGCCGAACTTATTCGTAGTACTGAGAACGTAAACAAATACTTAACTCCACTTCTCTGCCCCGCCGAAAGCAGCGCATCTACCGCCCAAGGCCAGCAAGGCGGAGCAACCAACCCACCGGCCAATAATGCCAACGCCACCTGTTGGGGCATGCTCTTCCTCCCCCAAGTAAGCCTCTGTAACGGAAAGGATTTACAAGGCGGCTGCACTGGCGAAAATAAATACGGCGTCAAACCCGCCCCCCTCCCGATGCGCACCTTCTTCGACGCACTCCGCACCATTCTTAATCAAGAACTTATCACCAAAGTCGTGAACGACCTTGATAGTCAAATTCGTAAATCAGGTATCAATAATAGCACGCAAATCTACGCCGCCACCCAAGCCGTCAACGCCCTCCGCCAAACCAGCGGCGCCACAACAGGCGCCACAACCCCACCCGTAGCCGGCTTCAAAGATTTTCAAACCAACTATTTGAACTGTAAAAACAAAGACGCCATCAATAATCTCAAAGAATATGCGGTTCAAATAAACCAAAATAGCCAACCAGCAGGTAATTTTGTTAACGAAAATGCTACGCCAATTACAAATATAACTCTCAAAACTTTCTCCCAAACCGAAATCCAAGCCATCACCGGCATATTTGCCCAAAGCTTAGGTTCTGCTCCCAATATCCAAGTGATGGACCTCTCCAACCTCACCGAAATCGTCCTCGGCTGCACCATCAACCAAACCATCCCAATGCTCGACCCCGTCATCACCGCCCAACTTTCAACATCTTGCGACGCCGCCGACCGCCAAGCCTTCTACGCCATGGCCAGCCACGATGTTGCTCTCGCCAGCACCCGCGATGTCTACCGCTACCTTGCCACCCAGTTAAAACAAGTCCGTTCGCGCCTCGAGTCCGAACCGCTAAAATCTGCCAGCAGCACAACAGCTGGCACAACGGGCGGTACAGCAGGTGGTGCAACGGCTGGAGCCACAGCTGAAGACTCCCCCGACAGCCCCGAACTCCGCCGCCGCCTCGCCGCCGCCATCACCAACGTCATGCTCCCTGCAGTGGAATCCCAGCTTGAACGCTTGAACGAACTGGAAAAAACCCGCGGCCAATTCGCCAAACGTGTCGAAACCATCTACGCCACCAAACGCGGCTGCGTCTACACCACCGGCCAAGGTAACCAACCCACTAATTAAGCCACCCGCCACCTGATACCCAAACAGGCACCGTTCCTCTCTCGCCACACCTGAAACCAGCTGACAGCCTGCATTACCTTGGGCATTATCAGCCTAGTCATGTGTAAAAAACAAAACAGATTGTGGCAGCTGTGCATCAGGTAAAAATTCCGCTCCCGCTTTTGCCGCGTCAGCTTGCCATGCTGGCCGGGCGCTGGAATTTAGCCGCTGGCGAAGCGCCTCACCTCGCTGCCCAGCTCCCCGAGCTCACCCAACAACCGGCCGTCATTACCCAAACCCAGTGGAGCACACTGGCGCCACTAAATCTCCCGCTAGAACCCACTCGCCACGGCCACCACCTCGTCGTGGATGAATCCTTCCAGTTTGCCGCCACCGGTCAGCCCGATCACATCCCCATCGCGCCGTTGTTCGTGAAAGACCTCTCGGGCCGCGTCATTCATACGGGCCTGATGCCACTACCCTCGCCCCCCACCCTACCGTTATTCCCCGCAGGCTGCACCGACGTTTCCGCCGAAGTCCCCGGCGCCGAATGGATTGAAAATGCCATCTTCACCACCTTCCGCTGCCTCAATGTCTCCGTCATTCCCCAACAACACGCCGCAACGTCCGATGCCAACCCCACCGCCATATTGGTTGCTGCCTACGCCAATCCCACCCAACACCCCTACAAAATCCGCCCCGATACATTTTATCAAGATGGCTGGCGCCTCCCGCAAACCACTCGCCTGTTTGCGCGTAGCGTACCAGTAGTAGAATCCGACGCCGCCGCCCACGAATTCATGCACCGCTGGCAGTCTCGCCCCAGCGGCCAGTCGTATGAAGACTTCTACGAAGCCAACAGCGGCCCGCAGTGGTATGAAAATTTCTTCCTTCGCGGCGTCACAGTTATTCCCACGTTTGAAGCCTGCAACGGCCATTACCAAGTCGCCCCCGATTTTTCAGTTACGGGCGCCGAAGCTGGCCGCGCCGTCCCCGGCCTGCACCATGTGGTTAGCCAGCAAGCCTCCAATCTACCCGCGGGCACCATTTTGCAAGTGGTCGAGCCCGGCTACGTCACCGCCAATAAAGTCCACCCCGCCCAAGTGGTGGTCTCCAACGGCGCGCAGGCACCAGTGATGGAACCCCAACCGCTGCTCCCTAATCTCGAACTCCCTCACCCCCGCGTCGGCGGCCTGTGGGGAGACGTCTGGCTCCCCACCCACCCCCAACACTTCACCGCCCCCGCCCTGTGGGACTGGCTCCCCAGCGGCCACTTCGTGCAAATCAGCGGCCCCTTGTGGGACCCTCTCCACTACACCTACGCCTCCACCCCCGCCATCATCCGCGCCGCCCGCAAGCCGGTGGCCGATAACCCCCATGTCTACACCCTGCCACCGGCCTTCCGCCAAAGGTTCTACCCCTTAGTCGCCCAAAATTGGTACGATACCTTCAACGAGCGCACCGCCGCCGAAAGAGCCGCCAACCACCCACTGCATGGGTCGGTGCTGGATGGTATCCCCCTCACCGAAAACATCGCCAGCATCGGCTACCACCCACTGCCAGCAGGCTTAGAGTACGAGCTCTCCCCAGCGCTTTTCCCCCAGCTACACCCATCTCACCGTTTTGGCAGTTGCCCAGGCCATCTTAAAACCCAACTTGCCTTGGTAGTAAGTTTGCTTAAACCAGCGGCAGAACTCGCCAAATACCACATGGTCACCACCGAACCCCTGCGCCAATTGCTCGCCCGTATGGAATCTGCATCACCAAACAGTGCCCATTCCGCCACACCCGCCAGCCAAAATACCAACGCGGTAACTGCCACCTCTGCGCCCACATGGCAGCAGTCGTTGCAAACCAGTTGGCTGCCATTTTTGGCACCCAGTCAGTTGCTTATCAACGTCAAGCGCCTCTTCGCCAACCGCACCTATCGCCAAGCCTTGGCGGCCTATCATCCGGGTTTGCCGCAGTCACTTTTCCGCTTCCGTGAATCCGCGCTGGCGTGGCGCCGCCTGCGCTATCGGCTGGTCACTAAGTATCCCGCCGCCTGGTGCCACGCGGTGGCCAAGGGGCTGGAAATGGAAACCGCCGAAACCCAACTCGGCCAGTTTACCGAATCTCAGCACCACACCGCAGCTTCTCAGCTCTATCAACCGTTCCAGCGCTTGGCACTGGCAGCGGTGCTGCCCAAAGTGGCGCCAAAAGCGGCGGCAAAAGTAGGGGGGGCAGGTTTGCCTTTCGCGCCCCATGCAGGTAAAGTCAAAGCAGCAAGAAAGTCTGGCACCTAAAAACACATGGCCCCCGAATCTAACGCCCCCGAAGTTATCAGCCGCACTGGCGCCAAAGCGGCCGCGCCAGCCGCTGGCGTGGGCGGCGCTTTGCAGCGTTTTGCTGCCCTACCCATGCAGGCCAAGGTGGCGGTCGGGGTTGGCGCGTTGTTTGCATTTCTGTGGCTGTTTGGCAGTGGCGGTGGCAACCAAGCACCCAATACTTCGGTTAACTTAGGTAACACCAATGCCGCCAGCCCCACCGATGTCTTCCGCGGCCTCGAATCCGACCGCCCCGCCTTGATGCAAAACGTCTACGAACAAAACCGCCGCGACATGGCCGAGTTCCGCGAACGGATTGAATCCAATTTTCAAGAGCGCGACAAAGCTCTGCAAGATGCCTTGGCCCAAAACCAAGAACTCCAGCGCCAAATGGGCCAAATGATGAATGATTTTACCAGCGAGATTAAAAACCTGCAGTCGGAAAGGGCCAAAGACGCCGAGCGCCTTGCCCAACTGGCTGAACAACAACGTCAAATTGAAATGAATGCCGCAACCGATGGCGCAGGCCCAGTCATCCAAGGCCGCAAACAGCGCATCAACCAAGTCAGCCTCGGCCCTGCCAGTGGCCCGCGTGGGGGCGGGCTGCTCAGCCCTTTAGGTCGGGGGCTGGGGGCGGGCAATAACCAGCTTCCCGCCCAACCCGGCAGCGGCGTTAAGCTACCCTTCATTCCACCATTGGGTTTTGTGCGCGCTACATTGCTCAATGGGGTCGACGCCCTCACCGGCGGCACGCCCACTCCAGCGCTCGCCCGCATTTCCGGCTCCTACCAAACCGCACTTAATAGCACGGTTAGCTTGGATGGCTGCTTTGTGCTGATCGAATTCAGCGGCAATATCTCCACCGAAAGGGCGGTCGGTAAACCCGCCCGAATGACGTGTGTCTACCCCGACAGCGGCGCCGCAACCTATAGCCTATCAGGGTATGTGGTGGATGCGGAAGACGGCGTCATCGGCGTCCCCGGTGTGTTGTATGAAGGCGACCCAACCCGCCTTGCTGCCGCCATAGTTGCCGACTTCGCTGCCGGTATCGGTAAAATCGTGGTTGAAAATCAACAAACCACCAGCACCAACAGCACCAACGGCGCCACCACCAGCGCACTCACTGGCGATGAAACCCGCGCTGAATTAGCTGGCGGTGTCGATAAATCCATGTCCAAACTTAGCGAGTATCTGATGGAGCGCGTCAACCGCGTGCAACCCTTCATTCGCCTCGATGCCACCCGCGAAATCAATATGGTCATTCTCAATGGTACCGAACTCCGCGCCGAAGGTAGCCCTTGGACGTTATTGTTCGATGCCAACGCCGCCGATAAATCCCGTGCCCGCGGCACGCCTGCCAACCAGGCGCAAGCCCTTGGCCAACAAGATATCGAATCCAACGCCAACCTATCAACCAACGAGGCCCAGTAACATGAAGCCACGCCACCTCACCCTCACCTGCCTCCTCGCCGCTACGCTGCTGCTGCCCTCCTGTCGCTACTATGGCAGCGCCATCCCGCCAGAAAACCCGATGAGTATGGAAACAGCCTTGGGCACCGCCACCACCCAAGGCGGCAGCGGCGCCCGCAACAAACCCGTCATCCGCCAATCCACTCGCCCACGGGTGGAGCGCCCCAGCTACTTGCCTGAAAAAGAACTCGCACTGGTCAGCCCACCCAAAACGCTCCTGCTCTGGACGTATCCGCACATTACCGACGACAACACCCGCGTCTTCGGCAGTTGGAGCACCATCTTCCTCACCGATAGGTATGAATGGGCCCGCCCCGCGAATGAGCTACCCATGAACGAAGACGATGCCGGCGGCCCCGCAGGCCGTCCCAACCTCGGCCCCGAACCTACAAGTGGTCCCATGGGCGGCCCCATGTCCGGCGACATCCTCGGCAATTCACCGCAATAACAGCACAACATACGGCAAAAATAAAAAATGGGCCTGCTTCACAAAAATCACTACACGCCGCCCAGGCCCTATCAACTGGCCGAACAACTACCGTATTTTGAATTCAACGAAGACCCATCCTCCGCCCTCTACCGCGTCCATTTGCTAAAAGACGGCGCTCTGGGCATCTGCTGGAAATGCCCCGTCCCCGCCAGCTACTCGTTCGATAGCGGCTACAACGACACCATCAACGAACTCCGCACCTTCCTCGAAAGCCTCCAGCAGGAGTACGAAGCCCAAGTCATCATCACTTCACACAACAACCTCACCAAGCCGCTGCAAAACTACCTTGAAGCCACCCCCAACCTCGAGCGCGCCAAAATGCTCCGCCAATCCCGCGCCGAAAAAATCCGCGACGCTGGCGCACGTGGCTACGCGGTGTCGGAACGCGGCTTCACCCGCCTGCGCGAAACCTACATGGTGGTCACCCTGCGCACCATGGAAAACGTCGAGCGCTTCGGCCTGCTGAAAGTTATCCTCGAAGTCGCCTACCAAGGCATCGCGGTGGTGATGATGTCGCTCGGCCTACCGGTCAGCAAAGTCACCGGCTGGTTTGTCGAAGAAACCGTCAAAATGGCATTGGTGGAATTCCGCGAAGCGATCATGGCCGCCGAAAACACCCTGAATAATATGTTCGAACTCCAGCGGATGTCACTCGAAGACCTCAAAGAACACTACTGGCAAGCCTACGCCCCCAGCTACAAAGACCCCATTCAGCGGATAACGGTCGACCCCCTCCGCCCCTTCGCCGAACAAGTCTTCCCCCTCCCCATTGAAAATACGTGGGACATCGTCAAAATCGGCGCCGACTACCAAGGCACCGTCATGCTCGCCATGATGCCCGACAACGTCGCCGCCGACTTCCTCGGCACCATCCGCCGCACGCTCAACAGCCAAATCACCTTTTTCTGTAACATGACAGCCGCCAACCAACAGTTGGAAAAAGTCAAAATCACCCTCTCCGCCGCCATGCGTAAGCGGGTGGCAGGTGCCTTCAATAAAGAAGAAGCCGAGCTCTACGCCCAAGAAGCCTCCGAAGTCAAAAGCCGCCTCTTCAGCGGCCGCAAAATCGTCTACAGCATGGTCGGCGTGATTGTCCACGGCAAAACCAAGGAAGAGGTGGAAGACAACCTCCTGCGCATCTCCTCACAATTCAAAAAATTGTCAGTGGTGCCAGACGTTGAAAAGTCCATGTCGCTACAAGCACTTAGCTACAGCTGGCCACTCACCTGGCGCGCCCGCTACTCCACCCCCTTCGCCCGTACCCGTCGGGTATTAACTGATGATATTATCGACCTCCTCCCCATCCACGGCCACTGGGGCGGCCACGGTCGGGCGGGCACAAGGCATGAGCGCCACACTCCCCAAGCCCTCTACGTCAACCGCGACGGCGAGATTACGTTCTTCGACCACACCAGCTCCGACTTCATGAACTGGCACTACGCCATCACCGGAACGTCAGGTTCAGGTAAAAGCTTTGCGGTGGTGGATTTAACTCTGCAAATGTTCAGTGCCGGTATCGAAAAACAGTACCTGATGACCATCAAAGACGACTACGACCGCTTCGCCGAAACCATGGGCAAATTGATTATTATCGACCTCGACCGGCAAGACGTCTGCATCAATCCCTTCGCTGGCGAAATCTCCAAACACCGCCTCCAGCAATGGACAACCTCAGTCGAGTTGATGATCCAAAAAGGCGACTACAAAATCACTCGGGTTGAACAACGCCTCATCGAACAAGTCTGCCAATACGCCTACGATATTGTGCCACCCGACGATGTCCTCCGCCCCACCTGGATTCAACAAGGCTTCCTCAAATTCCCCTACGCCGATGAAGACAGCCGCACGGCGGGGATGACCATGGCCCGCGAAATCGGCTCCTATTGCGAAGAAGGCATCTACGGCAAAATGTTCGACGCCCCCCCCAGCTTCACCGAAAAAGACAAGCTGGTGGTCTTCAACCTGCAAAACGTCCTGAACGAAAAAATCTCCGACGTGATTATCAATGCTATTTTTACGATGATCGACAACGTCATGTATCTTGGCAACCGCGGCGAGAAAAAGCATTTGCTGGTCGATGAAATGGTCAGCATGATCTCCGCCAAAGGCGGCGCCGCCGTCGCCAACCAGCTCAAGCGCGCCTTCCGCACCTACCGCTCGCTCAACTGCATGTGCGGCATCGCCAGCCAAAACGAAGAAGACCTCACCACCGAAGTTGGCCAAGCGATCATCGGTAACATCACCAAGCGAATGGTGCTTAAACCCCGCCGCGAAATGATTCCCATGCTGATGGAATCTTTGGGCCTGCGCTCCGAACGCCACCAGCAAAACATTGCCAGTCTCGATACCCGTCCTGGTTTTTATAGCGAATTCTACCTCATGTCCCCCCACGGCGAAGTGGTCTGCCGCCTGATCCCCGACAAACTCACCTACGCACTGGCCACCACCACACCCGACGACGTCGCCGAAATCAGAAGGCTCCGCGAAGAAAACGGCGGCGACTGGTGGCAAGCAACAGTAGCCTTTGCCGAAAGATTCCCCCACGGCGTCCGCGCCGCCCGCCACGCTGCCCGCGCCGCCAAGAAGTGACATCGCGCAAGCGATGTCACCCCAGCGAAGGCTGGGGTCCATTTTTTAAAGCCCCGAATAAAGCACTTGTCCCCGGAAGCGCCTTGGGCCAAAACGCCCCTATGCGTTTTGGGGCGCCCAAGGCTGCTATCCGGGGCCGCGTGATTATTGCTCCGCTCCTGCCCATCAATGCAGCATCAGCGCCAGCACCCACACCCAAAATCCCCTAGTAACTCCCTGCAACACAAGCTAAACTTGCACCACCATGGCCCTCAAGCGCGTCCTGCCATCTCGCCTTACCGGTGCGTTGCCGCCTACCGGTGCTACAGTCGCGCCCGTCTCTCCCCCAGCAGCTGCGCCAGAAAATTTAAGCGCCACCAACCCCGTCGCCGCAACCACAACTCCCCTAACCCCCCCCAGCATTTCGGTGCCCGAATCCCCACTCGTGCCCCCCGCCAGCACCTTCGCCGCCGCTGCCGCCAGCGCCTTCAGCACACTGCCCAGCGCCAACCAACCTGCTGCAAACCAACCCCCCAAACCCGCCCGCGTGCTGGAAGATTCCTTCATCAGCACACCAACCACACCAGCAGTTGCCGAGCCAACCATCGAGCCTCTCCCAACTCCCCAACCAGCTCCACAACCTGTCGCGGCAGCAGCAATCCCTGCCCCCGCTATTCCCACCCCAGAAATCCCCGTCCCCACCATCCCCATGGCCGCCGAAGTTGCACCCGAAGCAACCCCGCAAGGCCCCACCGATTTCCTCACCCCCGCCCTGCAAGCCTCCAAGCCCACCGCCAACCCGCTCAAGCGTAAAGTCGGCCAAACCGCCGCGCTGCCACCCGCCAAACCAGCAGCCTCAACATCAGCACCAACAACACCCAAAGCTGCCACCGCATCCAACACACCATCACCCGAAAAGAAATCAAACACGGCCCAAGCTACTCCGCAATCCAAACCGCGCCGCACCACCACCCCCCGCAATTTTGCTGCCGCCACCGTCGCATCACCCGAGTCCAAATCCTCCGCCCGCATGGCGCTGGAAGGCACCCTCGCCATGGCCTCCAACGTGCCGATCGACACCCGCCCCCTCCACCGTGTCGATGAAGAACTCATCGCCTCCGGCATCCTCGCCGCCCCCAAGGGAGACAGCCTCACCAGCCAAGTCCCCGTCGGCGTCGCCGAGTCAGAATCCTTCATGAACTTCGCCGCCGAACCAGAGCCCACCCCCTTCAAAACCCCAGCGCCAATTGCCGAAGCCCCCAAACCCGCTCCCATGGCCGAAGCTCCCAAACCTTCTCCAATAGCCGAGGCTTCCAAGCCAGTCTCTACTGCCGAAAAGAAGCCTGTAGCTGAATCTCTTAAGCCAATTATACCACCCACCATCACGCCCTTGCCACCGGTGCAGTCCAACTTGCCATGGGTGCCTGCACCTCAAGCCGCTGAAGGCGAAACAACAGGCAACAGTTGGGATGTCCCAGCCCCCGCCGCCGCCAGTTCGTCCATCGCCGCTGCACCCACCACCCCAGCCACCTCAACGCCACCCGCCGATTTCTTCAAACCCATCCTCACCACCCAAGCACCCACTGGCACCAGCACCACCCCACCATGGTCGCAAATGCAAGGCAAAGCAGGCTTCCCGCCACCCGAACTCCCCGGCGCCCGCAACCGTAACGCCCTGCAAAAAGGCGGCACGTCCGGCATGCTGTGGGGCGCTGGCGCCTTGGCTGCCGCGGTCATTGCCTTGGTGGTCTGGAATCACCAACAAGCTAACATCACGCTCCCTCAGCAAATCAACCAAATCGCCAACCTCGGCCAAACCCAAACCACCCAATCCGATACAACCAATTCCACCGGCGCCACCGGCTTCTCCGCCGTCGATTTCAAATCCAGCCTCACTCCACCGATCGCCACCAACTCGGTCGATTCCTTCCCACCCGCCCAGCCCCCAGAACAATCTAATTCCACCGCCCAAATCGCCTTCACTGATGTCCCCCCCGAGCAAGCCACCGGCCCCATTGTGGCGG
>RFNJ01000084.1 GCA_009927255.1 Pseudomonadota bacterium
CGGCCAAGCCGAATCAGCGCCCTCCCCAAAGCCGCTATCGCCTCCCGCACCGCCACGCGGTGCCGCTCCCGCGTCAGCAATGCCGCCTCGCTGGCTCCGCCGGCCACCTGTTCCACCAAAGGCTGCAACGCCGCCAGCACCCGCCCCCGCGCCCCTTCTGCCGTCAAGTCCACCGCTACAGCTGGATATTCCACCCCCCCTACCTCCACCACATTCCCAAAATCCTCAACTTCGCCGCCCACCATTCGCTGCCACCACCCGCGCTTATCCCCCACCAAATCCGCCTTGCTCAGCACCACCAAGCTCCGCCCCGCCACCAAAAGCTGTAACAAATCCTCATCCAACGGCGCACCCGCATCCTGCACCAACACAATCACCTCCGCCCGCGCTGCCACCGCCTTGGCCCGCCGCACACCCTCGGCCTCCACCTTGTCTTCCGTCTCACGCAAACCCGCGGTATCCGCCACCAACAACGGATACCCCCCCACCTCCAACATCCCCCGCACCACATCCCGCGTGGTGCCCGCGGTGGGGGAAGTTATCGCCAACTCCTGCCCACTCAAAACATTCAACAACGTGCTTTTGCCCGCGTTGGGCCGCCCCACAATCGCCAACTGCAAACCATCCCGCAGCCGCACACCCGCCTGTTCAGCCTCTGCCGCCTGCAAGTCAGCTAACACCCCGCGCATCCCCGCCGCCAACGCTGGCTCCGCCAAAACCTCCAACTCTTCATCGGGGAAATCAATCGCCGCCTCCACCTGCGCCAGCAAACTCAAAATCCGGCTGCGCCAACTCTCAAACCTCTCTCCCAACGCCCCATCCAGTTGGCGCAACGCCTGCCGCCGCTGGGCTTCAGTATCTGCACCAATCAAGTCGGCAAGCCCCTCCGCCGCCGTCAAATCCAACTTGCCGTTCAGCACCGCCCGCCGGGTAAACTCCCCCGCCAGCGCCAACCGCACATCATCCATCCCACACAGCTCATCCAACACCCGCCGCACCACCGCCCGCCCGCCATGGCAATGCAACTCCACCACATCTTCACCGGTAAAGCTGGCCGGCGCCCTAAATCCCATCGCCAACCCTGCATCAACTTCTTCGTCACCCGCCAGCATCTTACCCCACACCACCCGCCGTACGTCAGCCCCCACCAGCTTCGGAAAAACCATCGCCCCCGCCACCCACGCCGCTGGCCCACTTAAGCGAATAACCGCCACCCCACTCGGCAACGCCCCGCTGGCCAGCGCCACAATGGTGTCACCGTCACGATATCTCTCCATCGCCCCCCACCAATCGTTGCTTAAATTGCCGCGCCATCACCCGCAGCCCCGCATCACGCTGCGCCGGCCCACCACTGCTCCCCACCAGCCGCTCATCCACGGTAAAATCCACCCCCGCATCCCATAACTGAAACCCAATCGCCGCCACACACGCATCCGCATCCATCCCCACCAACGTCCAACGGTCAGCCAGCTCTTTCAACTTCTCAATCTGCTCCGGCAACAACCCATACCTGTCCCACCGGTCCCACACCTGTACCTTAGCCGTGCTAATAAACGCCAGCTTCGCCGCCAGCCCTTCATTTTGCAGCTCTTTATAGTTCAATTTCCGCTCAAAGAGCGACCCCTTATGATGAAAAAACCGCGTCGCCACCACCACTTCATGCTGAATAAATGCCGCCTGAATCCCCGCCGCCAGCACCAAGGGCGGATTAAACGCCCGCTGCATATCAATAATCAACAGTCCACTCTTCATGCTTCCTATATGGCACCTCCACTAGCTTTTGCCAATCTCCCCAATCTCTCTTATAACCCTATCAATATGATTCTCCTCCCCCGCCCCGCCCCCCACCTTCCCCGCATCGTCGCCACTTTCCAGCAAGCGGGCATCACCAACCTGCTGCCCCTCGCCCTCTCTCACCCCAAACCTCTCCCCATCGCTGTTCCCCCAAAAACCACCGCCCTGATCCTCACCAGCAGCCTCGCCCTCCCCGCAGTCAAACACCTCACCCACCTCCCCGCCTATTGCGTCGGTCCCGCCACCGCCCAAGCCGCCCAACAAGCTGGCTTCACAGTAGCCCACACCGGCACCAACAACGCCGCCTCACTGGCAACCGAAATCCGAGGTCTCAACCTCCCGCCCCAAAATTTTCTCCACCCCCACGGCAACCACACAATCCCCTTAACATCTTTTTTTCCTCCATCACTCCACCACTCCACCACTCCATCACTTACTCATACCTATACCCCCCTCCTCGCCTACCAAACTCAACGCATCACCACCCTCCCCACCACACTCATCCCCCAACTCCAAAACATCACTACCATTTGCCTTTTTTCTGCTGGCAGCACCACCCACCTCGCCAAACTGCTCAAACCCCACCAACATCTCCTCAACCAAAACCTAACCACCTACTGCTTCTCCCCCGCCGTTACCCAAGCCGCCCATCCCTTCTTCCCCAACCTAGAAACCATCAAAACCCCCTCTCTCACCACCCTCCTCCAAACCATTAAAAATCCAAATAAAAACTCTGCCGAAGCCTAAGCCCCGGCAGAGAGCAATCGTCGGCGAAAGACAGTTAGCTGGGCAGTTGAATCTGCCCAAACATCGCCACCACGCTGGCCAAGAAGGCCAGCAAGAGTAGAACGACCACAGCAGTCTCAATCCCTGAGACCTTCCGTGGCGGCTTGTTTGCCTTCGCCTTTGCCGCCGCGAATAATTCGATCATTTTATTCTCCATCTCTCCACCCAAACGGTTGCGAAAAAGTTAAACTAAGGTGGAGCTATTCCCACCCTACCACAATGTATACCCTTGTCAACCCCCCAAATTCCCGCCAAAGTCATCCCATGCTCACCCGCGCCTTTGCCATCCTCATCCTCCTCTGCGCTCTGCTCCTCTTGCTTATACAAGCCAGCACTCCCCAACCGATCACCCTCACCTGGGGCCCGCCCGAATCTCCTCAAACCTACACCACCAGCCTCACCATCGCCGTCGTTGGCCTCCTCGCCCTCCTCGTCGCCTTGTTCTGCTTCTGCTACAGCCTTCTTTATGCTTCACTCATTCCCAGTAAAATCAGCCAACATCTCGCACACCGCCAACATCAAGCCCATCTCAATGCTCTTCTTCATATCCTCACCAACCTTGCCCTTAACCAACCCCAAAAGGCCCAAAAACACACCAAAAACCTCTCCCCCGAAGATCCCCTCACCCAACTCCTCAATCTCCAGCTTGGCAAGCTAACTGCTCCCGAAGTTGAAGCCCTCACCACTCACCCCATCCTCGGCCCCCTCGCCAAAGAAAAACAAGCCCTCAACCACCTGCTCCCCGATGAAAAATCCACCCCCTGACCTCACCGTGTGGCTCGCCGAAACCACCACCGTCACCCCCCTTGGCCAAAAAGCTAAATCAACCAACCCTCCTAAACCATCTGAATATCCCTCTCAACTAGCCCCCGAACTTACCGAAAGCCAAAAGCAAGCTCAACAACGCGCCATTCGCGGTTGGAATCACACCAACCCTATCCCCATCACCCACAACACTGCAAATCTCATTGCTGGCCATACCCCAGGAATGGACAAAAACATCCTCAAACAACTCAGCCAAGGTGAACTAAGGCCCACCGCCGTGCTCGATCTCCACGGCCTTGGCGAAGGCGACGCCTGGCTCGAACTGATGGACTTTCTCCATGAAGCCATTCGCCAAGACCACCGCACTTGCCTCATTATTCATGGCAAAGGCACTGGCTACGGCCCCCATAAAAACATGGGCGTTATCAAATTCCAAATGGCTACTTGGCTTGCAGGTCATCCTCAAACCCTTGCCTTTCATACAGCTCAACCCTTCGATGGCGGCACCGGCGCCATCTATGTCTACCTCAAACAGCCTCTCTAACATTCAAACTTTCCCACAACCCCCACTCACAACAACAACACCTCTCCTTTTCCTCTTTTTCACCTATCTTACCCCCTAACTTTCCCACAACCCCATCAACAACTATCACCATAATTTAAAATAACTTTCCCTCTTTTCCCACACTTCCCCTAATACAATACACCCTCCTTCTCTTAAATCTTTTATTAAAAAATCTAAACATACTTGGGTTTCCCCCCAACATCCCGTATAAAGTCTTCATGCCAACCACCATTCAATCGCATATTCCTCTTGTTGCCGCCCTTCATCACCAACCCTTGGCAACCCCTCCGCTTTGGTTGATGCGCCAAGCAGGTCGCTATCTCCCCGAGTACCGCGTCGTCCGCAGCAAATTTCCCAACTTTATCCAATTCTGTCTTACCCCAAACGCAGCAACCGAAGTCACCATCCAGCCTGTCAACCGCTTCAACCTCAGTGCCGCAATTATTTTTTCTGATATCCTCACCATCCCCCACGCCCTTGGCCACACTGTTACCTTCACCGAAGGCCACGGTCCCCACGTCGAGCCCTTCACTTCTACCAACCAACTCACCCAACTTATCCACAACCTTCCCACAATCACCGAAAAACTTGCCCCCGTCAGTCAAACTGTCCACCAAACCCGCCAAGCCCTCCCAGCCGATAAAGCCGTCATCGGTTTCTCAGGCGGCCCCTTCACACTGGCTTGCTATATGTGCGATGCCAAACCCAGCCAAGGCATCCCCAACACCCTCACATTGATGCAACAAGACTCCCAAACCTTCACCCAACTATTAAACATCCTCACCCAAGCCTGCACCAGCTACCTCGCCAGCCAAATCCAAGCTGGTGCCAACGCCATCCAACTGTTCGAAAGCTGGGCCCTCGCCTGCCCCCAATCCCACTACACCCAAGCTGTTATCCAACCGCTCCTCACCATCAGCAAAGCCCTCAAACAGCAGTTCCCCACAACCCCCATCATCCTCTTTCCCCGCGGCGCCACCCAAGCCCAACTGCAAGAAATCACCAGCTATCACTACCAGAATCCTCAGGGCACCTTCAACAGTCTTTCGCTCTCCACCGAAGCCAACCTCGCCTGGGCACACCAAGTCCTCCAACCCCAAGTTGCCATCCAAGGCAATCTCGACCCCCTCCTGATGACTGGCCCGCGTGATGAAATGCTCAAAGCCGCTACCCAGATGCTCAATACTACTGCCATTAAACCCGGCTACATCGTCAACCTCGGCCACGGCCTCACCCCCCAAACCAACCCCGACAACGTCCAAGCCCTCTCCGACCTCGTCCACACCTGGCAACCACCCAAGTAAACAGCAAGTCTAATCCACCATCTCTAACTGCGTCTTCACCACCCACCCCTTATACCCCCCCGCCTCCACCCTACAAAACCCACTTGCCTCGCAGTCATCTAACTCCACCACCACCCCTGGCGCCAACCGTGCCATTGCCACCGCATCAGGCTGGCCACGCCGCAATAACTTTATCGGTTCCTTCCCCCCCACCAACGCGGTTTTCTTGGCCGAAACCATCCCCACATACGCCCAGCCCTCCTCACCCTCCACATCGCGCAACTTAAAGTAATTATCATAGCGCGCCAGTAACTGCACCGGATACCCCGCCCGCGTATAAACCCACAAAATCGGATACTGGTTCCCCGGCCCACTGCGCACATTCACCTCCGCCTTCTTCAGGCTGGCAAAGCGCGGAAATCCCTTGGTCGCCAGCACCGCCAAGCTCTCCTCCTCATCCGGCTGCGGCCCCACTTCGGCCAAGGCCTCCGCCTCATCATCCTGTGCCCACGTTACTGAAAAAACAGCCCCCCAAGAAGCCACCACCAGAAAAACCAACAACCAACGCAAAATCATAAAAGCCACCCTACCCTACAAAACCCGATAAGCCAACGCCTCCGCCACCTGTAGCCGCCCCACCTGTGGCACGCCCGCCAAATCCGCCAGCGTCCGCGCCACCCGCAACACGCGGTGATACCCCCGCGCACTCAGCCCCATCTTCTCCGCCGCTTGCGTCAAAAGCGCTCTCCCCTCGCCATCTGGCTGGCACACCTCGTCCAGAATTTTCCCTGAAAGCTCCGCATTGCACACCAACCCCGTCCCCGCCAGCCGCGCCTGCTGCACCGCCCGCGCCGCTGCCACCCGTGTGCGCACCTCAGCACTCCCCTCCTTGGCGGGCGGCAGGCTCAGGTCGCTTGCCTTCACCGCTGGCACACTCACCCGCAAGTCAAAACGGTCAAGCAACGGCCCCGAAAGCTTGGTCAAATATTCCTGCCCACACACCGGCTGCTTTTTGCACCCCTTGGCCGAGTCCCCCAAAAACCCACACGGGCAAGGGTTCATCGCCGCAATCAACTGAAACCGCGCCGGATAAGTAATATGCGCACTCGCGCGGCTAATCGTAATGCTCCCCGTCTCCAAAGGCTGCCGCATCGTCTCCAGCACCGTCCGCGGAAATTCGGGAAACTCATCCATAAACAACACCCCTCGATGCGCCAAACTCATCTCCCCCGGCTTGGCCTTCAGCCCCCCACCCGTCAACGCCACCGAACTCGCGCTATGGTGCGGGTCACGGAAAGGCCGCCGCATCACCAGCCCCGCCGCCCCACCCTCAGCGCCAATGGTGCCAGAAACACTATGTACCATGCTCACCTCCAGCGCCTCAGCGGGCGAAAGCGGCGGCAAAAGCCCCGGCAGCCGCGCCGCCAACATGCTCTTGCCACTCCCCGGCGGCCCACTCATCAGCAGGTGGTGCCCCCCCGCGGCGGCAATCTCCAACGCCCGCTTGGCCCCCTCCTGCCCCCGCACATCTTTCAAATCCAACGCCCCAATCTCATATAATCCCTGCTCTGGCGCCACCGCCCGCGCGGGCGGCAACAGCTCTTCACCGCGTAGATGCCGCACCAACTGCCCCAAGTTCTCCACCCCCAATACCCCCATCGCCCCATCCTTGGCCGCCCACGCCGCCTCTGCCGCATTGCTGGCAGGCACCACCATCCACCGTGCGCCACTCGCCGCCGCATGCAGGCTGGCGGGCAAACACCCTGCCACGGGGCGCACACTGGCATCCAGTCCCAGTTCACCCATCACGCACAAGCCATGCGCCGCATCATCCGGCACCACGCCAAACGCCACCAGCAACCCCAACGCAATCGCCAAATCATAATGGCTGCCATCCTTGGCCACATCGGCGGGCGAAAGATTCACCACCACCCGCTTATCCGGCAAACTAATCCCAAGCGCATGAAACGCCCCCCGCACCCGATCCCGACTCTCCTTCACCGCATTGCTCGGCAAGCCAATAATATAAACCCCCTGCAACCCACCACTCACCTGCACTTCCACCTGCACCGGCAGGCCCGTAAGCCCCAGCAAAGCCAAAGTCTGCACCTGCGCAACCATAGCCAGCACCCTACCAAACCCCACCTAAAACCACAACCCAATTAAAGCACAAAAATCAACAAAGGGGCCACCAGGCCCCTTTGTCATTGTGAGTAAACTAAAAGCAACCAGCCTTTCCTGGTGTATCATCCTCTTGAGCGGCCAGCTCAGGCGCCTTAACGGGCACAAACAGAACATACTCTCCGTTCGGTTCACCCGAGACTGCCATGTAGATATATCCAGTCGCTTCGTCGCCAAAGCGCAGATATTCCTCTTTGAATACACCAAAGTCAGCGGTGTAAGCTACAAATGGCTTGGTGGGGTCGGCTGGCGCAGCACCAAATTCAAGGTTGCCATAAATATTGTGGCCATCAACGGTCGTAGCAACAGTCTTACCACCGTCAATGTCACACACCTGCTCCGCCGAAATCGGCGGGAGCGAAGAATTGAGAGTGCTATCCGACCACATCAGTTGCTCTTCCTTATTCATAGTATACTCCATGTCTATCGGGCGGTTAGGAAGTTTCAGGGAAAGCACCTGCCAAAAAGAAGATGTACTGGCAAATGCCAACCCCCGTATACATGCCCACCCAACCCCTTGTCAATCCACCCAAAAACTGCCACAAAGCCGCATGTCCAAACCAACCCCGCTCCACCTCATCCGCAATTTCTCCATCAGCGTCGCCCCGCAGGGGCGACCCACCGAAGCTCGGCGCCAGCCGAGCGTAGGTGGGCCACATCGAAAGGCGTCTTAATATGGTCTATCCGCTTCATTTAATTAGAAACTTCTCCATTATCGCCCACATCGATCACGGCAAATCCACCCTCGCCGATAGATTATTAGAGGTCACCGGCGCCGTCGATAAACGCCTCCTCAAGGACCAAATGATGGACACCATGGAGCTCGAGCGCGAGCGCGGCATCACCATCAAAGCCAACGCCACCGCCTGCACTATAAAGCGTCGGACGGCCAAACCTACCAAATGAACTTCATTGACACCCCCGGCCACGTCGATTTCGCCTATGAAGTCTCCCGCAGCCTCGCCGCCTGCGAAGGCGCACTGTTGGTGGTGGACGCCGCCCAAGGTGTCGAAGCCCAAACCCTCGCCAACGTCTACACCGCGATAGAGAACAACCTCGAAATCATCCCGGTATTAAACAAAATCGACCTCCCCGCTGCCGAACCCGAAAAAGTCAAAAAGCAAATCGAAGACCTCATCGGCCTCCCCGCCGAAGACGCCGTGCCCTGCAGCGCCAAAACCGGCATGGGCGTGCCAGATATCCTCGAAGCCATCGTCAAAAAAGTCCCCGCGCCAAAAGGCAATCCGCAAGGCCCCGCCAAAGCCCTGCTGGTGGATGCTTGGTACGATAACTACCTCGGCGTGGTGGTGCTGGTGCGAATGCTCGATGGCACCCTCACCAAAGGCAGCAAAATCAAGCTGATGAACGCCGACCGCAGCTACGTGGTAGATAGAGTTGGCGTCCTCCATCCCCAAGAAGCCCAGCGTTTCCGCGCGGTGGAACACCTCTACGCTGGCGAAGTCGGCGTCCTCACCGCCGCAATTAAAGAAGTCGCCGATGCCCAAGTCGGCGATACCATCGCCGACTTTGTCGCCGCCAACCAAGGCCTCATCACCCCACTCCCCGGCTTCAAAACCGTGCCGCCGATGGTCTTCTGCGGCCTCTACCCCACCGAAGGCGACGACTACGAAAAACTCAAAGACGCCCTCGCCAAACTCCGCCTGAACGACACCAGCTTCACCTACATCTCCGAACACTCCCCCGCACTCGGCCACGGCTTCCGCTGCGGCTTTTTGGGCCTCCTGCACATGGATATCATTCAAACGCGGCTGGAACGCGAATACAACCTCGACCTCGTCACCACCGCTCCCAACGTGGTCTACCAAGTCCGCCTGCTCAACGGCGAAATCAAAGACGTTGAAAAACCCGCCGACCTCCCCGACCCCAGCCAAATCGACGAAATGCTCGAACCAATGATCAAAGCCACTCTGTTGGTGCCGGAAGAATACATCGGCAACGTCATCACCCTCTGCCAAGACAAACGCGGCCAACAGCTCGGCCTGCAATGGCACGGCACCCGCGCCATGCTCACCTACCGCCTGCCGCTGAACGAAGT
>RFNJ01000090.1 GCA_009927255.1 Pseudomonadota bacterium
GACCGCGCAGCGGTCATGCCGGCGAAGGCCGGTATCCACGAAAAAACACTCTATAAAATCGTATCGCCGCCGTTAACCCCTTAACCCATTCATCCCTTAACCCGAATTTCCCTAAAAAAACCCCCAAAAATAATTATTTCACCATTTTTATTTATTCCCCAAAAACACATCCAAAATGTAAGCATCCACTTACCTCTCATCATAAACCCCCGGCGTAAACTCAAACAACTTGCCGGAAATTGGCCCATTCGCCACCACCCGGTCAAAGCTCACCCGTGTCGTCGCCCCGGTCACATCCGCCGCCTCAATGCGGGCCAAAACCAGCGCCGGCTGCTTGGCAAACACCAGCTTCACCTGCCGCACCCCCGCCTGCAAATCAGCTTCGGTGGGGCGGTTCAACGCCAACACCACTTCCAGCGCCTTGGCGCCTTCCCGCGCCTGCACCACCTGCAGCCCTTGCGCCGCAAGGCTTAGTTTTTTCGCCGCAAACAACCGGCCCAAACCGGCCTCAATTGGCAGTTGTGTTACCTGCCCGCGCTCCCCGGCCACACTTTGGTCCACGTAATAAGCCGCGGTGCCGGTGCCCACAATCTTCTGCTTCACCGGCGTCTCATACTGCCACAAAAACTGCCGGGGTTTCCGCCAGTAAAACGTCCCCTCGCTGGCAAAATCCTCGCCCTCCACTTTCTGGCTAAATTCCGCCCGCAACGTGGTCATCCCATTAAAATATTCTTCCACTTTCCGTCCTGCCACCGCGCGGTCTGCCACCGGCTTCATATCATCCACATACTGCGCCTTTGGCACCGTCATGCTCACCCGCTTCATACTACTTACGGGCATCGTCACGCTCGCCGCCTGCCCATCATTTACAATCCCACCAACCATCGCCAACCCCACCAAAACCAGATAAACTCCGCGCATGCAAAACCCTCCTCTGCTTCAAGGCCCGTCGGTCATTCCAACCAACAGCACCCACGCCCTTATATGCCTACACGGTTTTGGGGCGGATGGCCATAACCTCCTGCCCCTCGCCGCGCCGTTGCAAGCCGCCTGCGGTCAGCTGGGCGAAAGGCTGGCCGTCTTTTGCCCCGATGCCCCACAGGAAACCCCCATGGGTCAAGGCCGCCAATGGTTCTCCGATGCCAACTGGACCTTCCGCGACCCCGCCGGCCTGCAAGCCCTCCTCCCCCAACTCAACGCCTACCTCCAGCACATCAGCCACCATCAACACATCCCCCCGCAAAACATCGCCCTCCTCGGCTTCTCCCAAGGCGCCATGACACTTTTGTACAGCCTACCCAGCCTCACCCCCGCCCCCGCCGCGCTCATCTGCATGGCCGGCGCCATGCCGGTGCCGCCCACGCAAAAACCCAGCTCCCAAACCCCCATCCTCTTCCTCCACGGCCTCGACGACGACGTCCTCCCCGCCGATACCTCCTTGGCCGCCCAAGCCTACTACCAAAGCCATGGCACCCAAACCGAACTCCACCTCCTCCCCAACCTCGGCCACGGCTTCAACATGGAATCCCTCGCCCACATCGGCGTCTTTTTACAAGCCATTTTCACAACCACCGCGCTTGACCCCACCACCCCAACCCCCTAACCTTCCCCACACATCCGCCGCATCCCCCTCTCGTTTCTCAGGAGTCTCCACCATGCGTAAGCTGCTCATCGCCAAAGACAAACCCGAAATCCGCAATCTCCTCCGTACCGAGTTCACCTGCAGCGGTTGGTCACCCTTCTGCTGCGGTACGTTCCAAGACGCTATCAACCTCATCAACTGGACCAATATCACCGCCATCATCTGCGGTGAAAACTTCCCCGATGGCACAGGCCGAAACCTCTACCAATATCTGCGCAGCCAAACCGACGCCCGCCGCACCATCCCCTTTATCTTCTACACCGGCTACCCTTGGGTACTTAAGTTCTCCAAAGGTTACCGCGATAATTTACTCCTCGGCATCCAAGCCACCCGCCACCGCCCCGAGGCCGACTTTCAAGCCCTCCACCAAGCTCTCCAGCGCCTCTGTCCACACTAAAAAACCCACTCGTCCAATAATTGAGGCCCCTGCAACCTGCAGGGGCCTCAATTCTAGCACATAAAGTGGCCCAAACCTCTGGCTCAAGCCCAGTCTTCCTTCATGTCTCGCTTGGTATCCAACCGCTCATTCAGCGGCAGAATCAGCTTAACCACCAGCGCAATCAGCGCCGCAAACGTTGCCGCTATAGCACCAGCAAAAAGGGTCAACCAAGTCAACCATTGCCAATGATTGATCCAGATAGTCCTATAAGGCTCGCTCTTCAAAAACCAAGCTTCCAGCCCCACCAAAACCAGCAAGGCCACCACCGCACACACCGTCACCCAAGCAAACATGTTTGCAATGCGCATCGTTTTTCACTCCATAACCCCACAGGGGGTTGGTTGCACAAAAGGGACGTAACGCCCACCCCCATACAATAAAAACAAAGCTCTAGCAATATATCTATCGTCATCAATCTATCAATAACCTCTCAAACCAATTCAAACCCAAAATAGCCATCACAATGTGAACCAAGGCTTGACTCGCCGGAGCTCCCCAAGCGCAGCGCAGGGAGCGTAGGCGGCCAAGCCGAACTTAGTCTTCTACCGCCGCGCCACCACCTCGCGCTTACCCACATGGTTCGGCGCCGAAATCAACCCCTCCCCCTCCATCTTATCAATCAAATCCGCCGCGCGGTTATAGCCAATCTTCAGCGCCCGCTGCAAAAAGCTGGTGCTGGCCTTGCCCTCGCGCAGCACCACGTCTTTGGCTTGGGCATAAAGGTCTTCGGGGTCGCCATCTTCACCCATCTCATCCCCACCCGCGCTGCCACCACCTTTGCCATTTGGCACCACGGCCACACCGGCTTTAAACACATCGTCCACATATTGCGGCTGGCCTTGGCTCTTCAAATAGGTCACCACCTTGGCGCACTCATCCTCGCTCACAAAAGCCCCATGCAAACGCTGCAAGGTATTGCTGCCGTTGGCCAGGTGCAGCATATCACCTTTGCCCAGCAACGCTTCCGCCCCCATGCTGTCCAACACCGTCCGGCTGTCAATCTTGCTCGCCACACTAAAACTAATCCGCGTCGGAATATTCGCCTTAATCAACCCCGTCACCACATCCACACTCGGCCGCTGGGTCGCCACCAGCAAGTGAATGCCACTCGCCCGCGCCATTTGTGTAAGGCGCGCAATGCTAAATTCCACCGCCTTACCCGCCACCATCATCAAATCCGCCAGCTCGTCAATAATCACCACAATATGCGGCAACGGCTTGGTCGCCAGCGGTTGTTCCTCATGCTTGGGTTGGCCAGTGTTCAAATCAAATCCCACCTGCACCAGCTTGGTCGGCATTTTGCCCTCAGCCTGCAACTGCTCAAATTTTTCATTAAATCCGGCTAAGTTTTTCACCCCCATCTCGCTCATCAAGCGGTAGCGGCTTTCCATTTCCTTCACCACCCAGTTTAGCGCCGCCGCCGCTTTATTGGGGTCGGTAATCACCGGCGTAATCAGGTGCGGAATATCGTTATAAATGCTTAGCTCCAGCATTTTTGGGTCAACCATCACAAACTTCAACTGCTCGGGGGTTAACCGGTATAGCAAACTGATAATAAACGCATTAATTGCCACACTTTTGCCACTGCCGGTGGTCCCCGCAATTAAAGCATGCGGCATTTTGGAAATATCAGTAAAGGCTGGAATCCCCGCGGTATCCACCCCCAACGCCACCGTAAGTTTCCCGCCATCGTGCTCAAACGCATCGGTGTCTAGCAACTCGCGTAAACCCAAAAACTGTCGCTTTAAATTTGGCACTTCAATCCCCAACACACTCTTGCCGGGAATGGTGGTAATCCGAATCGAAAGCGCACTCATCGCCCGCGCCAAATCATCCTGCAAGTTTACAATCGCGCTGGTTTTTACCCCCGCTGCGGGTTCCAGTTCATACACCGTAATCACCGGCCCGGGCCGAATATTCGTTACCACGCCTTCCACGCCAAAATTGCGCAATTCCGCCTCAATCCGCCGTGCATTCTGCTGCAAAGCCTCTTCGCTCTCGCCGCCTTCTTGCTCTTTGGGCTCGTTTAATAAATCCAGCGGCGGCAGCACAAATTGGCCCTCCACCAGCAGCGGCAATGCCGCTTGTTTTTCGCTAGCTCTTGGGCGCCGCGGCTTATCTTCGTCGTCATCCTTCACCACCACCGGCCTGCCGCGCTTGGGCAGCGGGTGGCTTAGCGGCAAATCAAACTGCTCCGGCATCCGCGCCCACATGCGGCGGCACCAGCGCCCCAGCGCAATGCCCGTTACCATCGCCACTTGGTAAACCCACACACAACTCGCCCGCACTTCCGCCAGCGTCCAGCCGGTAAACCATAGCAACGCCAAAACCAGCAATGCAGTCATCACCATCACCCCGCCCACATGCCCTAAAAATGGCAAAATCTGGCTTGCCACAAACTTCCCAACCAACCCCCCATTGCCAAACCCATAGCCGCCCCCCACCACCGGCCAATTGGGTAGTGGTTCAAAAACATAAAGCAGCATACTGCTCGCCACCAAAAACAACGGCAGCGTTACCACCTGCAAATGAAAGCTCGGCCCGTCCTGCAACGTCAAGGCATTCCAGGCATGAAACGCCAACCACAGCACCCACACAAACCCCGCCAAGCCAAACACCATCAACAACCCATCTGCGGCATAAGCCCCCAGCCAACCGCCCATATTATAAACCGCCACCGCTGGCCCGGCATGATTAAACCCCGGGTCTTGCGGCGAATAGGTGAATAAACTTAATAATAAATACGCCGCCGCCACCGCCAACAAAACCCCCCAACCCTCTCTAAATCGTTCCGCCAAAACACTTGGCCGCCGCCCAATCCGCGAACGCTCACTCGGTGCGCGCACGCTCTCGCGGCCCAACGGAACACGTCCCAAAGGTTTTCGCGCATTTGCCATCAATTAAAAAATCCTTCTCTGTCCACCGTTATGCCTCAATTTTTCAGCAAAACCCACCATCCCCACTCCGCATACACCACCAACCCCCCACCCCCCGTGCCCAAACCGCCACACATCAATAAACACTTACTGAATTTGCAGAAAAAAACCCACAATGGTGCCGACAATCTGATTCGAACAGACGACCCCATCATTACGAATGATGTGCTCTACCGGCTGAGCTATGTCGGCACCCCCTCGAAATACGCCAAAACCCCTTCCCAAACAAGCCCCCATGGCGTATACCCCCACCATGAACAGCCCCTTCCCCACCCCCCAAAGCACCCTGCAACCCAATACTGCGGCCTACGAATCCCAACCGCTGATCAAACCCACCGGCTTCCGCGAATACGACGCCCGTTGGCTGTTTATGGGCATGGAACCGAAAAACAAGGGCCAATCCGAACTCAACCTGATGGGCGTCCACGCACTCGGCCAAGGCTTGGGCACCCTCATACAAGAAATGGGCCTTGAACCTACGTTGGTCACTGGCCACGACTTCCGCAGCTATTCCAGCAGTATCAAATTCGCTCTCATCAGCGGCCTGGTGAACACCGGCATCCAAGTGCAAGACATCGGCCTCGCCGTCACCCCCATGGCCTATTACGGCCAGTTTGCCTTGGGTTGCCAAGCGGTCGCAATGGTCACCGCCAGCCACAACGAAAACGGCTGGACCGGCATCAAAATGGGCGTCAACAAGCCCCTCACCTTCGGGCCGGTGGAAATGCAGCGCCTCAAGGAAATCACGCTGGCCGCCGCCTTCAAGCCCAAATCTGGCGGCAGCTACACCTTCGTGCCCAACTTTGCTGAAACCTACCTCCAGCACCTCACCCAGTCCCGCAAACCCTACACTCGCAAAATCAAAGCTATTGTCGCCTGCGGCAACGGCACCGCGGGCTTCATCGCCCCCCAAGTGCTGCGTAAATTGGGCGTTGATGTGGTGGAACTTAATACCGACCTCAACCACACCTTCCCCAACTACAACCCCAACCCCGAAGACCTGAAAATGCTCCACGCCATGGCCGACGCGGTGAAGGAACACAAGGCGGACATCGCCCTGGGCTTCGACGGCGACGGTGACCGCTGCGGTGTGGTGATGGATAACGGCCACGAAATCTACGCCGACACTTTAGGCGTGCTGCTGGCGCAAAACCTCGCCAAAAAGCACCCCAACGCCCAGTTTGTGGTGGATGTAAAATCCACCGGCCTTTACCACACCGACCCCACCCTTAAGCAACTCGGCGCCCAAACCGACTACTGGAAAACCGGCCACAGCTACATCAAACGCCGCGTGAACGAACTGAAGGCGATTGCTGGCTTTGAAAAATCCGGCCACTTCTTCTTCAACCAACCCTACGGCTTGGGCTACGACGATGCACTGGTCAGCGCCATTGCCGTGCTGGATATGCTCGAAAACAACCCCGCCCACTCCATCAGCCAGTTAGCAGGCAAACTTGCCAAAACGTGGCAAAGCCCCACCATGTCCCCCCATTGCCCCGATGAAGAGAAGTATCAGGTGCTGGAAAAAATCATGTCCCACATGAAAAATCAAACCCACCTCATCGGCCAAAAAATCATCAACCTCAACACCGTCAACGGCATCCGCTTTACCGTGGAAGACGGCACCTGGGGCCTCATCCGCGCCAGCAGCAACAAGCCGGAATTGGTGGTGGTGGTCGAAAGCCCCGTAAGCGAAAAAAACCGCAACAATATGTTCGCCGAAATCGAAAAAGTTTTAGCGATGCACCCCCAAATCGGCGCGTTTAATCAAAAGTTATCTTAACCCGCAGGGTTAAGATAACCCCGGCGAAGGCCGGGGCCCACACCCGCAGGGTTAACTGAGCCCCCAGCGCAGGCTGGGGTCCATTTTTAATGTCTACCCCCAATTCTCCCCTACCCATTTAGTAGGCCGCACATATTTATAAATCCGCTTCCACCCCCGCACCGGCCAGCGCCCATCGCGCGCTTCATCGGGGTCGGGCTTACCATGAAACACCACAATCCGCACCGCTTGCGGCAATCGCGGCGGATAAAAAAACCGCAACGGCCACACCGGCAACAAATCCTCTTTAAAGCTCACCACCCAGCCAGTGGGCCAAAACACCTGCTCACCCAACCCGGCATAAAACGGATCATTTCGCGCCGCCTCACGCAGGGCCACTTTGGCCGCCCGCCCATCCCCCAACCGTGCCGAAATCAACTCCTGCTCAATCCGAAACTCCTCATTCCACACCTGCTCCGGCGCCGCCATAAACCGCGCGCAAATTTCAGGATGACTGCCCACCCTAAACCGAAACACGCTGGTGTTCCCAACCCCACTCTGCGGCTTAGTCGGGTTGCGCCAAACAGCAAACTTCCCCGGCTCAAAGCCAAAAAAACCATCCAACGGCCCGGTAATCACCAAGTCCACATCCAACACCAACGCATCACGGCCTACCAAATCTTTGCCCAAATCCGCCCGCCACAACGTCAGCTTCCGCCATGGCTTCACCGCCAAGTGCTCTGGCACGCCGCTAAAATCCGGCAAGGGTCGACAGTCCACCTCCGGCACAATCCCCACCTTATCATCGGTAAAACACACCAGCTGCACCGGCCCCTTGGTATGCCGCACAATCCCACGGTAAAGCCGGTTCACATACTCCGCCCCATAGCGGCTCCCCCACTTCATGCAAATCACCAGCTTGGGCAACGGCTTCATACCAACGCTCCCCCCTGCGCCAGCCACTGTTCCACTCCAAGCCCCTGCCGCACCTCAATCCCCGCCTGCTGCAACATCACCCCCACCTTACCACTGCGCCCGCCACTTTTGCACATCACCACCACTGGCTGGCCCGCTGCCAACTGGCGCACCTGCTCCACCTCCACCGTCTTCATCGGCATTAAAGTGGCCCCCGTCACATGGCCGCTGGCAAACTCATCCGGCTCACGCACATCCAGCAACAGCCCACCCGCCGCCACATGCGCCTCAATCTCACCCCGAGACCAAACCTGCAACCCAAAAGCATCTAAAACCATACCTTCAGCTTATCACCTTTTCCATATCAACACTCTACCTCAGCGGCTGCACCAGCGGGATGAATTTTTGTGATTTTCGCAGACCGAGGAGCGCAAGCATACACACTAAGTATGTGCGCACCGCAGGGCCAGAAAAGCGCAAAAAGTCGCCCGCTGGTGCGGCCGCCGGCTACTGGTTCATAAACCTGAAAAGCTCCTCATTGGTCTTCGCCCGCTTCATCTTATCCAGCAAAAACTCCATGCTCTCCACCACGCCCATCGGCTGCAAAATCCGCCGCAGAATCCACACTTTTTGCAGCTCCGCCTCAGTAAACAACATCTCCTCATGGCGCGTGCCGCTCTTGGTAATGTCAATCGCCGGGTATGTCCGCTTCTCCACCAGCTTGCGGTCAAGCGTCAGTTCACTGTTGCCAGTGCCCTTAAACTCTTCAAAAATCACTTCATCCATCCGGCTACCGGTATCAATCAGCGCGGTGGCAATAATGGTAAGGCTCCCACCTTCCTCAACCTTCCGTGCCGCCCCAAAGAAGCGCTTGGGTTTCTGCAACGCATTGGCATCCACACCGCCGGTTAGCACCTTGCCGCTGCTCGGCACCACGGTGTTATAGGCGCGTGCAAGGCGGGTCAGGCTATCCAGCAAAATCACCACATCCTTGCCCATTTCCACCAAACGCTTGGCCTTCTCAATCACCATTTCGCTCACCTGCACGTGGCGGCTGGCTGGTTCGTCAAAGGTCGATGACACCACCTCACCCTTCACACTCCGCTGCATATCCGTCACTTCTTCAGGCCGTTCGTCAATCAACAGCACAATCAACGTCACTTCCGGGTGTTTTTCCTCAATCGCGTGGGCCACCGCCTTCATCATCATGGTCTTACCGGCTTTGGGCGGTGCCACCATCATACAACGCTGGCCTTTGCCAATCGGCGCAACCAAATCAATCACCTGCCCGGTGCGGTCTTTGCTGTTGGTATCTTCCAGCACAAACTTTTCCGTCGGATAAAGCGGCGTTAATTTGTCAAAATTGCGGCGATGGCGCAGCTCTTCCGGCTTCATCCCATTCAAGCTCTCCACCGTCACCAGCGCAAAATAGCGCTCACCGGGATTCGGAAAACGCACCAACCCGCTAATCGTATCACCATTACGCAACCCAAGCCGCCGTATCAAACCCGGCGACACATAAATATCCTCCGGCCAACCGGTATAGTTATTCTCCTTAGCGCGCAAAAAGCCAAAACCATCCGGCACAATGTCCAACAGCCCCTCCCCACGCACTTCCTGGGTGCGGGGTAAGCGCTCCACAATCCGGAACATCAGCTCATGGCGCCGCAAGTTGGTTGGGTCCTTCACCCCCATGTCTTCCGCCAACTGAAACAGCTCTTCATTCCCTAACCGCCGCAAATCCTGCAAGTGGGCAATGTTGGCTGCGGTGGTGGGTATCACTGGCGCTACCTCCGGCTTCGGCGCCACCCGCACCGGCGCGGGGCGCTGCTCGGTGGCGTCCACCGGCGCTGCGGTTTCCCCGGCTGGTGTAGTCTCTTCCACCGCGCGCATTTTCAGGGTGCTGGCGGTGCTTTTGGGCAGCCCAAGGCCACCACCTATCACCTCACCGCTTGGCTTCACCGTCAATCCCGTGCTTTTCATCGGCCTAAAAACCCGCCGCCCACGCCCGCCTAAATCATCCATGAATATATCGCTATCATCTGTTATCTACAAACCACCCATCGCACACCAAACAAATCATTAGGGGGAAGGGAAGTTAGCCAAGGGCAAACCCTCAAACTACCCAAACACTTACCCAACCCTACCTTCGCCGTCAAGCCCCCTTCTCTCAATTTCCCTCAAACTAATGCGCCCCATCCCAATCCCCTCCCACCCCCACCTCCACCACCAACGGAACAGATAGCCGCACCACGCCCCCCATCACCTCCGGCAAAATCTTGCGCAAAGCCTCAATCTCCTCCTCCGGAGCCTCAAACACCAACTCATCATGCACCTGCATAATCATCTGCGCCCTGAGTTCGCCATGCGAACCAAAGCTTGGCTCGCCGGAGCCCGTAGGGCGTAGGCGGCCAAGCTGCTGCATCGCCAACTTAATAATATCCGCATTGCTCCCCTGCAACGGCGCATTAATCGCCGCGCGCTCCGCCCCCGCCCGCAGCCCCGCGTTGGTGCTAGCAATCTCTGGCAACCACACCCGCCGCCCCAATAAAGTCTCCACAAAACCCTGCTCTTTGGCTTTGCGCTTGTTCAAATCCATATACTCACGCACCCCATCATAACGCTTAAAATACGCCTCAATCCATGCCTGCGCCTCACTCACACTGCAGCCAATCTGCCCCGCCAAACTGCGCGCGCCCATCCCATAAACCAACCCAAAGTTAATAAACTTCGCCGCCCGCCGCTGCTCTTTGGTCACCTCACCCAACGGCACGCCACGCACCAAACTGGCGGTATAAGCATGAATATCCACCCCCTCCACAAACGCCCGTGTTAAAGCCACACTGCCGCTTAAGTGTGCCAACAACCGCAGCTCAATCTGGCTATAATCCGCGCTCACCATCTTCCAACCTTCACGCGCCACAAACGCCTTCCTAATTTTTCGCCCCTCTTCAGTCCGAATCGGAATATTCTGCAAATTCGGCTCATTGGATGAAAACCGCCCCGTCGCCGCCCCCATCTGCATATAATGCGTGTGCACCCGCTTGGTTATAGGGTTCACCTGCCGCCCCAACGCCTCAGCATAGGTGCTGCGCAGTTTCATCAGCTGCCGATACTCCACCATCACCTTGGCAATCGCCACCCCATCTTCCAGCATATCTTCCAAAACCCCCACTGCGGTGCTGCGGCTCTTGCGCTGCTTTTCATTCCCCAACCCCAATTCATCAAACAACACCACTGCCAACTGCTGAGTGCTCTGCACATTAAATTCATGGCCCGCCAATCGCCAAATCTCACGCTCCAGCACCGCCATTCGGCTGGCAAAGTCGGCGCTTAATTCTTTCAAAAACACTTCATCCACCCGCACCCCACGCGCCTCCAAAGCCACAATCACCGGCACCAACGGCCGCTCCACTTTTTCATAAACATATCTAACACCAAACCCCGCAGCTGTAGGCTGTAACTCAATCTGTTGGCTTGCCAACTCCTTTTTGTCGGTTGCCGCAGTCATCATTCTATACGATGACAAGGGTGAAACAACCGACAAACCACTACCACCCAAGCCACCCTCTTTCATCCGCCCACTGAAAATCTCCCAAAGCTTAAACGTCGCCCAAACATCCTCCACCGCATATTCCGCCGCCCTTTCCAACAGAACCTTATCAAACGTCACCTGTGCCTTACCTTTGCCACACACATCTTCAAACGTAATCATCTTATGGCCCAAATGCCGCTCGGCCAAATCATCCAACCCATGCCCCCACCGCCCCGCATCCAAGCACGCACTCATCAGCATCGTATCATCATAATTCCGCACCAATGTTTGCAAAACCTCACCCGTATCCCCCGGCGTAATCCCCAACGCCCGCGCAAAAACCTGCCAATCAAACTTCAGGTTATGCCCAATTTTCAAAACCTTCTCATCCGCCAACAATGCCTGCACATCGGCCAAAATATCCAGCCCCACCACCCCATGTGGCCCAACCAAAGCCTCACCGTCAAACAACCCACCCTGACCAACCTGCCCGCTTGTCCCACCAATCATCTGAACAGGAACATAAGCCCCCCGCCCCCCCACAAACACCGAAACCCCCACCAACCGCGCCGTATAAGGGTCAAGCCCCGTCGTCTCGGTATCAATCGCCACCACTCCCACCCGCCGAATTTCCCCCACCCACCACCGCCACCGCTCCAACGTCAAAACCACCTCTGGCTCTCCCCAAGAGCTCCCCTGCTTAACATCATTGCTCCGTGGTATTTTTTGTTCGCTAAGCGAACCAAGGCTTGGCTCGCCGGAGCCCCCACCTTCTTGTGGGGGGCGTAGGCGGCCAAGCCCCTCAAGTCTCCCCGCCAAAGTCTTAAACTCCAGCACCTCGCGCAAATACCCCGCCGCCTCATGCAAACGTGGATGAAACGCCAAATCCACCGCCGGCAACACCACATCAGCCTTCAACCGCGCCAAATCCCTGCTCAAAAACGCCTGCCCCTTATGCTCCATCAACAGTCCACGTACCCGCTCTTTTTCCACCTCACCAAGTCGTTCATAAATCCTCTCCAAGGGCCCAAACTTCTGCACCAACTCGGCAGCACCCTTCGGCCCAATCCCCCGCACACCGGGGATATTATCACTGCTATCCCCCATCAACCCCTGCACGTCGGCCACCAACTCTGGCGCCACGCCAAACTTCTCCACACACTCCGCCACCCCGCTAAATTTATCCTTAAACGTATCAAGCAGCCTCACCGACATGATTCCCTTAGTGAGCTCTTGCGAACTTAGGGAATCAGTCGCGCGCCGAAGCTCCGAGCGCAGCGAGAGCGTAGGCGGGCCCTCAAAATCCCCCACCAATTGCATCAAATCCTTATCACTGGTCACAATCGTCACCCGCTCAGCCGTATGGTTAGCAACCAGCGTCGCAATCACATCATCCGCCTCCACCCCATCCACCTTCAGCACCGGCAAGCCAAAAGCATTCACCAGCGGCTCAATCAGCGGCAACTGCCGCACCAGCGCCTCGTCCGGCGCCGTGCGGTTGGCCTTATACAGCGGATACATCCCATGCCGCCAGTTCGGCCCCTTGCTATCCAGCGCCACCACACAGCCATCGGGGCGCAAGTCCTGCACCACCTTTACCAGCATCTGCGCAAACCCAAATAAAGCATTGGTCGGCAAGCCATCGCTGCGCGTCAACCCCGCCCGCACGGCATGATAGGCCCTAAAAACAAACCCCATCCCATCCACAATAACCAAATGCTTCATATCCAAACCCTATCTCACTCCACTTCCTCTATCTACCACAATCACCATGTGAACCAAGGCTTGGCTCGCCGGAGCCCGTAGGGCGTAGGCG
>RFNJ01000147.1 GCA_009927255.1 Pseudomonadota bacterium
ACTTTGGGCCGAGGCCGAGGTTGCCGAAGAGTTGTTCAACAATCCCCAAGCTTTGGCCTTGGGTTTTGGTGGTGTTGCGCACGGGCTCCAGCGCTTGGCCGTCGGCTTCGGTTTTTTCTTGGAGGGCGCTGACGGTGCCGCTGGCGGTGTCGAAATCAATAATAATCACTTTGCGGGATTTGAGGTTGTTGGGTTCGAACGCTTTGGTGCCCATGGTGCTGGTGATGTAGTACCAGCGGTTGTCGTTCATGGTGCCCTGAGTGCTGGGGCTGCCGAGCAGTTGCAGGACTTCATCCCGCGTGGTTTGGCCGGGCTTGATTTGTGCGAGGCGCGAGGGCAGGATGACTTGGCCGTGGGTGTTGATGGTTTCGGCACAGCCTGCCAACATGAGTGGGGCGGTGATAACAAGGGCGAGGAGGATTTTGCGATGCGTCATGATGCCAAAGACTATGCCAGCGCCGGGCAAAGTGCAACCGCCCAAAGTGCAATCGTGGCGCCCGAGGACGTTGTGAACCGTGCTTTTGCGCTGGCGCAGGCGGCGGCGCCTGCGGTTTTTGCCGCGGATAGCCAGCAAGAAGTGGCCCGCCAAGCCAAATTTAGCCACGCCTGTGTGGCATTGGCGTTGCTGCTGCGGGGAATGGCCGAGAAGCCGCGTTTGCGGGTGATTGAGGCGATGATTGACCGCCTGGATGTGGGCCTGCGCGAGGCGGCGGTGGGGGATATGAGTGTGGGTAAGCATATTCGGGTGCTGGCAGGGGCGCTGAATGGGCGGCTTTTGCGCTATAAGCCATTGATTGATAAGGGTGACTGGCAAGGGCTGGCCACTGCGGCGGCTGAGCACGGCATAACCCCCGCCACCGTGCAAAACTTGAAAAAAACGCTTGCGGAGCGGTAGGTTGTGGGGTATTGGGGGGCCTATTGGATTGAATCCGACAATTGAATTGGAGAACGTGTTATGGCCGTACCAAAGAGAAAAACGTCGCCCAGCCGCAAGGGGATGCGCCAGCAACGCCACGCCCGCGCCGTGGCCGGTGCCTATATGGAAAACCCGGATACCGGCACCCTAACCCTGCGCCACCACGCCAGCCGCGAAGCCGACGGCAGCATGTGGTTCAAGGGCAAAATGATTAAAAAGGCCAAAGTAAAAGCCGAGCCTACTGCTGAAGCTCCTGCTGCGGAGTAAGAGGGGATAGCTACACAAATGCCCCCGGTTGGGGGCATTTGCTTTGAGTACATCGTACTCAATTGACAGCTTTATTTTTGCTAAGCTGCCGCTGTTTGTCTCTTTGGTCAATCAGCATGAAGAAGCCGACAACTATGATGGTGCAGGCAATAATATCGGCCGCGGGGAAAAACACTTGGGACGATAAAGTTATTTCGCCCCATTGATTAAAGAGCGTAGCGTAAATGACTGAAAGAATAAGCAGTAGTCCGCCAATAAGCGCAATCACTGGAACCCCAATGAATGTTGTTATTGCTGGGTATATCTCACCATTTAACGCGAGATTGACACAATAGGCGGCATGAAAAAGTACTGAAACAACACAAGCCATATCCATCAGAATATAGCCCGTTGTATGTTTGGGATGCATAGTTCTGCTCCGTGTTTGAAGGGTGGAAATGCTAGGCAGATACGGCAACAACCGTGATGCATCTGTATATAAATTATGGCGGTATGGCAATATAAAATGGCGCTTGACCGTTTTCTTTGATAAAAACTCCCCATGGATTGGCAATACAACATCATCAGCACCGGCGCGGCCCTGCCCAAACAGTGCGTTAGCAATGCCCAACTGATTGCCGCCAAAGGGCTGGATTCCCACCCCGACTGGATTGAATCCCGCACCGGCATCACCCAGCGCTATCTTGCCAGCGAAGGCGAAACCACCTTCACCTTGGCGCGGGATGCCGCCCAGCAAGCCCTTGCCACCGCCAAGCTTAAGCCTGCCGATATCGGCCATATTATAGTCGCCACTTGCACGCCCGACCTCACTTTTCCCAGCGTTGCCGCCCTCATCCACGGCGCCCTCGGCATGGGCCCACAGTGCAGTGTGCTGGATGTGAATGCGGCGTGCAGCGGGTTTATTCAGGCTTTGGCGGTGGCGCAGGGGTTGCTGGCCACCAGTGAAGCAGAATATGCCGTGGTAGTAGGCGCCGAAACCTTCAGCAATCTGCTCGATTGGAGCGACCGCGGTACCTGCGTACTGTTTGGCGATGGCGCAGGGGCGGTGATTTTGCACAAGCAAAAAATCGCCAAAGGCAGCAAAAAATCCGGCATTCTCGCTACCAGCCAAGGCGCCAGTGGCGAACACGCCGCCCTGCTCCACAGCGCCCACGGCGTGGCACGCGGCCGCACCAGTGGCACGGTGCAGATGAACGGGCGGGAAGTGTTTAAGCATGCGGTGCGGCAGATGGGCGAAGTTCCGCCGATGCTTGCCAGCCATGGTGTGCAACTGGCTGATATCGACTGGCTCATCCCCCACCAAGCCAACCTGCGGATTATTGAAGCCGCCGCGCAAAACCTCGGCCTCCCCATGCAAAAAGTGGTGGCCACCGTCGCCCAACACGCCAACACCAGCGCCGCCAGCATCCCCCTGGCGCTGCACACCGCGGTAACAGATGGCCGCATCCAACGCGGCAATACCCTGTTGTTACAAGCCTTTGGTGCCGGTTTTGCCTACAGCAGCGCTCTTATTAAGTGGTAACAAGTGCCTAAAAGTTGGTTTATTGGTGAAAAATCGTGCGTAAGACGCTGAAAATGTAGGGCAGAGTGCTTGACGTCGCCAAACGGCAAGGCTACGGTGCTTTGAGATTGTTGAATAATTTCGATTGAACGAGGGGGAGAACACCATGGCTGAAAAGACAGTAACCCGTATGGATTTGGCAGAAGCCGTCTATCAAGAAGTCGGCCTGACCCGCAAAGCGGCGCAAGATTTGGTCGACCAAGTGTTTGAAGAGCTTTCTAAGGTGCTAGAGCGCGGCGAAACCGTCAAACTCTCCACCTTCGGCAACTTCACCGTGCGCGCCAAGCGCCAGCGCATGGGCCGCAACCCCAAAACTGGGGTGGAAGTGCCCATCACCCCGCGCCGCGTGCTCAGCTTCCGCGCCAGCCATATTTTGAAGGACCAAATGAACAAAGGCGGCAAAAAGTAAGCTTCAAGCCTACTTTTACGGCGCCTGTCCCCTAAAATAAAAAGCAAGGTTAAAGGTTTGCGATGACTGAAGTTGCACCGCTGAAGCGCCACAAAGCGCCGCCGCCCAAAATGAAAGAGGTGGTTAAACGGGTGGATGCCTACAAAACCATCGCCGAAGTTGCCGCCGAACTCGGCGTCGCCACCCA
>RFNJ01000037.1 GCA_009927255.1 Pseudomonadota bacterium
GAAGAGGGAGATGCGTTGGGTGGGGGGGAGGATGGCGTTGAGGTGGAGTTCGAGCTGGCGGGGATTTTCGCGGTTGACGAGGCTGAGGATAGCGGTGGTGATGAGTTTGCGGCTTAAAAGGTCATCGGCCCCCGTACGTTCCAGCTTGCTGGCCATGGGGGTGAGGAGAACGTAGGAAATGAAGGCGCCGTAGAAGGTGGAGAGGATGGCGATGGCCATGGCGGGGCCGATGCTGGTGGGGTCTGACAAGTTACTTAACATTTGCACCAGGCCGATGAGGGTACCGATCAGGCCCATGGCGGGGGCGACTTCGGCACCGCGGCGCAGCACTTGCAGGCCGCGGTCGTTACGTTCCATCAGGCTGACGGTGTCTTGGAAGAGGATTTTTTCGATGGTTTCGGCGGGGGCGCCATCGACCGCGAGGCTGAGCGCTTGGCGGAGGAAGGGGTTGGACTCGCGGGCGGCATCGGTTTGCAGCTTGAGCAGGGTTTCGGCGCGGGCTTTTTGCGAGAGCTGCACCAAGCGGGTGGCGAGGTGCTGAAAATTGGGCGTGGCGTTGACCAGCGCGCGGCCGGTGACGCTGGTGGTGCGGGCGACATCCGCCACCGAAAACGAGGTGAGGATGACGGTGATGGTGCCGCCGAAGATGATGAGGATGGAGGGGATATCGAGGAAGGCAGGCAGGTGGCCGTGGAAGGCGATGGCGAAGCCCACCACCCCGATGCTGCCGGCGAGACCGAGGAGGGCAGCGAAGTCCATTTTTTATCAGGCCGCTGACTTGACGATTTCGGTCATGGTGACGCCGAGTTTGTCGTCCATGAGGACCACTTCGCCGCGGGCGACCAATCTATCATTCACATAAATATCGACGGCATCGCCCACCTTTTTATCGAGTTCCACCACCGCGCCGCGGCCGAGTTTGAGCAGTTGCGAGATGTTCATGGCGGTGGTGCCGAGCACGGCTTTGACGGTGACGGGGACGTCGTAGACGGCTTCCAGCCCGGCTTCGGTGCCTTTGGCGCCTTGGGTGGCGGTGCCGAGGTCTTCGAGGTTAATGTTTTGATTGGCCATGGGATTTTCAATTCCTTATTGGAGGTAGTTTAGCTGAGAAGGCTAGGATTTTAAAGCCTCGTGGAGTTCGTCATCGCCTAACAATTCCGCAGCCTGAGGGTTGAGGGTTGGGGTGAGCGGTTGGGTGGCCCCGCGAGTAACCGCTGCGCGGTTGCTCACGGGGTGACCTCGCGCTAAAGCGCGAGGTCAATTCCTGAGGGGGTCGTCGGCGAAGGGGTTGGGGGGGCGGCGTTGGCCGGTGTCGAGGATGTCGTTTTGTTTGACCACGTTGGGGCGGCCGTCGGTGCTGTCTTCTCCCACTATTACCAGATAATCGTGAACTTGGGCGACGCCGTTGGTGGTGCGGAGTAGGTGGAGCACGTGGTTGCGTTCGGTGGCGCTTTCGGTACTGCCGAGGATATAGACGTGGTTGTTAACCACCGTGATGAGGTAGTTGAGCGGGTAGACGCCTTTGGTGCCGATTAATTTGGGTTGGATTTGGGTGGCGATCCAGGCGTCTTTGGCTTTTTGGGCGACGGGGTAGGCGCTGCCGATGAAGAGTTCGTTGTAGACTTTTTTAACGCCTTGGGTGTTGCGGACGGTTTGGATGACGCGTTCGCCATCGGCTTGGGTGGGCACCACGCCTGTTACTAACACGTTGTTATAAAAGACATCTATCCCGACATCGGTGAGATATTCGAATTTGGTTTGGGTGAGGTAGCTTTTGATGCGGGCTTTGATATCGACATCGTTGGCGATTTGGCCCGTTGGGCGTTGTTGGAAGCCGACGTAGCCTGCGCCAGCGGCGGCGCCGAGGATGAGGGGGGCGCCGCAGGCGGTGAGGCTGGTTGCGGCGACGAGCGTGGCAAGGGCGAGAAGCTTGGTGGTTTGGGGCATGGTGGTGGCTTTCTTTTGCGGCTTATTGGCAGGCATGGTAGGCGGTGTGGGGGGCTTAAGCAAGGGGTTAGTGATGGAGTGATAGAGTGGTGGAGTGATGGAGGCAGAAAGTTAGTATCTTTGGGGTTTGGTTGGCTCGATTGATGGGATGTGTTCGAGGAAGGGGGGGTGGAGGAAGAGGAAGAGGGCGTCGACCCTTACCGTGCAGTTGGGGTGGCGGGCGGCGAGTTTGCGGGCTTGGGCGTGGAGGCGTTGGCGCTGGCTGGGGTGTAGGGCTTGGTGGGCTTTGGCCTGGGTAGTGCGGGCTTTGACTTCGATGATGAGAATGAGGTTGTGCTTTTGGAGGAGGATGTCGGTTTGCGCGAGTTGGTGCTTGGAGGTTGGTAAGCGCCGATAGCCTTGGAGGGTGAAGTAGGTGCGGGCGATGTATTCGGCCAGTTTGCCTTTGGTGTGAGGGTGAACCCTGTGCCACCATGTAAGTTTGCGGTGGGTTTGGTGCTTGGCAAGCGGCGGTTTGGCGGCTAAAGTGGTGCAAGATTGAGGTGGCGGAACAACAATGCGGCGGGGGAACTTCATGCACAACAGGCTAGCATACTGGGGCGTGGCGTTGCCAGTGTTGGTGGCGGCGGTTTGTGCGGTTGCGCCGGTGGTGGTGTGGGGGCAGGGGGCGGAGATTCGGCCTGCGGCGGGAGATATGGCGGAGGCGCGGCAGCTGAGTGGCTTTGAGGGCGGCGAGCAAGCGCTGCGGCGGGGAAATTGGGTGGAGGCGGCGCAGCTTTATACACCGCTGGTGAACATGGGCGACGCTTTTGCGCGGGGGCAGGCACGGTTTGGCTTGGCGTTGGCGCTGGCGGGGTTGGGGCAAGAAGACAAGGCTTTACAAACTTTAGAGGGGACGTTGGCCGATGACAGCCCGTTGGGTAAGGCGGTTGGGGAGTTGCGCGGGCACTTGCTGCTGCAACTGGCCGACAAGGCGCTGGGCGAGCGGGGGCCGAGTGCGGCGGCGCCGTGGCTGGCACAGTATGACCGCTTAACCGTGAAGCCAAATGCGGAGCGTTATGCGCGGATGAGAGGGGCGGGGGAGATGCCGCTGGCCGATGGCACTACGGCGAATTTGGTGCTGCGGGTGGGGGTTTTGTTGCCCGCTAGCGGGACGTTGGTGGGGGTTGGTGATGATATTTTACGTGGGATGCAGCTGGGGTTGGCGCGGTTTGATGGTCGGCGCGGGGTGCAGGTGGAACTGCTGCCAATGGATGCCAGCGATGCCGCCAGCGCCAAGGCCAGTGCGCAAGCTTTGGTGGAGCAGCGGGTGGATGTGGTGGTGGGGCCGCTGCTGAGTGCGGCGGTGGAGGCGGCGAGTGATATTTTGGTGGCGGCGAAGGTGCCAGTTTTGGCGTTGTCATCCGACCGAGCGGTGGTGGGCGGTGGGGTGCATGCGTTGAATTATCTGCCGGTGGAGCAGGGCAGGCTGGCGGCGCAGGCGGCGGTGCGCGAGGGCAAGACCCGCGTGGCAGGCTTGGTGCCGAGCACGCCTTATGGCTATGAGGTGTTTGAGGGATTCCAGAGCGAGGCCGAGCGACTTGGCGCGACGGTGGTGGCAAGCACGTTTTATAACCCGCAGGCGACGGATATTGGGGCGAGTATTCGCACGTTGGTGGGCCTAAGTGCGGCCAAGCCGAAGGGGCCGGTAAGTGCCACCGTGGTACCGTTTGAGGCGTTGTTTTTGCCCGCGCCTGCGGCCACGTTGCCGCTGGTGGTGGCGCAGCTGAATTATTATGACATTGACCGCACCAGCGTGCAGCTGCTGGGCACCGCACTGTGGCAGGATGGCCGGATTTTGGCGCCGAGTGCCAGTGGCGTGCGGGGAGGAACCTTTGCGGTACCACCACGGGCGGAGGGGTTTGCGGCGGATTTTAGCAATACCTTTGGCGCAGAGGGGCACCCGCTGGCGGTGCTGGGCTTTGATGCGGCGCGGCTGCTGGTTGACCTTGGCGCCGAGCGCCAGCGCACTGGCCAGCCGATTGCCAGCCTGCTGCTGCGGCCGGAAGGGTTTTATGGCAGCGGCGGATTTTTGAAGTTTAATACCAACGGCATCACTCAGCGCGGGTTGAATGTGGTGCGGGTGGGGGAGCAGTTTGAGATTGTGGCGCCAGCGTTGGGGTTGGCGGCTTTGCCGTTGCCGGCCGAGTTGCGGCCAGCGGGGGGTCGGCGGGGGTTTTGGTGATTACAGGTATTAGGTATTAGGTGTTAGGTTTTAGGAGAATTTAGGGGCTTGGGGAGTTGGGATTCGAGGTGGGTGATTTCGGCTTGGACGGCTTGGGCGTCTTGGAGGAGGCCTTCGATCATCGCTTGGTAGACAGCGGCGGGGATTGCGTGTTCGCGGGAACTGAGGGTTTTTTGGATATCGGCAACGGCAGCGAGGATTTGATTATAATCCGTTTTGGCTGACCATAGCCGTGCTACCAGTTGGTCGGTTTGGTTGTTGGACATCGGCTTGGGCTATCGCTGGGTATTTTTGGCGCAAGTAATCGCGCAGAGCTTGGCAACGGCGGAGGAG
>RFNJ01000110.1 GCA_009927255.1 Pseudomonadota bacterium
AAAGAAAAAAACCGCGCCAGCGGTTTTTTTGTTCTCACAAAACCCCCAATCCTCAGCTACAATACCCCATGCCCACCAATCTCTGGCCCCTCCTGCTCGCCCCTGCATTGCTCGCCCCCATCCGCTACCAATCCGGCCCCGATAACATCATCCTCACCCCCACCCGCGGCGCAGCAGAACCCGCGCTGGCCCTCCCCGCCGCCGCCCCCATTAGCACGCCGCTGGTCATCACCCTCTCACCCACCGTGGCGTCCAAGGTGATATTCTCCACGAGCCCCAGCCAGGCCATCAGCCCAACCTCCCCAACCATTGTCAGCATCAGCAAAACCGTTCCCAATTCACCACCAACCGCACCCCAAATCATGCCCAAACCAATGGCCAAAGTGTGCAGCCAAGCCCTCCAAGCCATCACCGAAATCGCCCTGATTAGCTACCAAACACAACGCCAAACCACCCTTGCCACCATCGCCATGGCCGCCACCGCCGGCGCCGAAAAAGCCGCCCAACAAACCTACCCCGCACTCGGCACTTTGGCCGAAAGCATGGCAAACCTCGACCTCACTACCCCCCACCGTAAACAACTGAAAAGCCTCTGGGAATCCGCCCAAACCGCCTGCCGTCGCTAGTCAACTATTCCCACAATTTCGGTCCCCGCCGCAAATTCGGCCCAAAAAACCAAACCAACACCGCCCCGGCAATAAACCCACCAAGATGCGCGCCAAAAGCAATCCCCGCACTTGCTCCACTCTGTGCTTCCGCCAAAGCATAAACAAACTGATACACAAACCACATCCCCAGCACCACCAGCGCCGGCAATTCGGTAATGCCCACATAGGGTAATGCCACTGTCACCCGCTGGCGCGGAAACAACACCAAATAAGCCCCCAAAACCCCACTAATTGCGCCACTCGCCCCCACCATCGGTATCTCACTTTGGGGCGCCAAAATCCCCTCCGTTAAAGCCGCCAAAACCCCGCACAGCAGATAAAACAGCACAAACCGCACCCGCCCCAACACCGCCTCTAAGTTATCACCAAATACCCACAAATACAGCATGTTGCCGCCAATATGCGCCACACTCCCATGCAAAAACATACTGGTCAACAGCGTCGCCCACGCTTCAGTTGGAAAGTCTCCCGCATCCGCATAAACACTCATATCTCCCAGCAACCGCACCGGAATAAACCCCAGCAGCCCCACACTCGCCTCAAATCCCCACGGCCCCTGCAGCTGCCACAAAAACGCCAGCCCACACAGCGCAATCAGCAAAACCGTCACCACCGGCAGCGTCCGGTGCGGGTTATCATCAGCCAACGGAATCATAACAAAAACCTTACCACACAAAAATCAAGGGTTGCCAGCCAACTGCTTGGGGTTTAAACATCTCACCTAGCAGAAAATCTACAACCGTTCAGAAAGGAAAACGCAATGTACAGGCTCATGCTGGCTAGCACCAACCCTAACGCTGAAGGAGAAATCAGGCGCATCGCTGAAAGTGCTGGTCGTATTGCAATTGGTACCAGCGGCTGCAGTGGCATCACCGAAGCACTGATTGCCGATATCCCTAACGATGATACGGCAACCCAGATTAAAAGGGAGTTAGAGGCCCATGGCTATACCGTCACCAAACGAGCCCAAACCCAAGCCGCCTAGCGGCCAAAAGCAACCCCCCGCATCGCGGGGGGTTGCTGCATGCACGGCCTACTTTTTCTTAAAAGCCGCCATCCCATCCAGCACAATTTGCTCGGCCTTGGCCGCATCGCCCCAGCCGGCAATTTTCACCCACTTGCCGCTCTCTAGGTTTTTGTAATGGGTATAAAACTGCTCCAACTGTTTGCAGAAAAGCTCTGGCAAGTCCCAGCAAGTCTTAATGTTCTCAAAGCGTGGGTCCAGTTTCTTATGCGGCACACAAATCAACTTGGCATCCTCACCACTTTCATCAGTGGTCAGCAGCACGCCAACCGGCCGTGCGCGGATAATCGCCCCCGGCACCACCGGAATATCCGTATAAACAAAAGCATCCACCGGGTCGCCATCACCCCCCAGCGTCTGGTTAATGTAGCCATAGTGGGCAGGGAAAACCATCGGCATTGGCGCAAAGCGGTCAACAAACAGCAAGCCGGTGTCCTTATCCACCTCATACTTAATATGCGCCACATGCTTGGGGTTCTCCACCACCACATAAATATCCTTCGGCGCCTCTTTCCCTGCTGGTAAATCCTTAATGCTCATCTTCAGCTCTCCTCCTGTTGGTATCGGCTGCACCCTAGCCAATCAAACCCCAAAATGCAAGTCGCCCTCACCCAATCAAGGGCAAGGGCGGCTCGCAGCGCTTCGGAATATTCTCAATATCCATCCAATAAGGGTCAAGCGGCACTTTTAAATGCCCGCTCAAATAAAGCACAAACCCACCAATATTCTCAGGTTTGTCACTCTGTTTGCGCAAATGCTCCAGCGGATACAACACCTGTCGGCGCGGGTGCCGCCCAATATGCTTCGGCACTTTGCGCTTGTAGGTTTTAATCTCCACAATCAGCGTTTTGGCGGCATGGGTCAGTAGCAAATCAGGCCGCCGCCCATTAAACATGGTTGGCTCAAACTGGCAGCTATCCGCTGCTCGTATCACCGCCACAATATAGTTCCAACAGGCCACAATCCGTAGCGCTTCAGGGGTCGTGTAGTAATCATGCTTCTTCAGTTTGCTTTTCGGTAGGCTTGGGTAGGGTATTAGCACGTCACTATAAAAGCCGCGCATAAACTGGCGGGGTTTGCCCCCCGCCGCCAAAAACGGCAAAACAGCATGCACGGCATCGCCAAAGTGGGCAATCGCGCGGGTCATCGGTGTTTCCTCTGGCTAAACGGGAAGGGCTAAGGGTTCACAACCCGCAGCCTACTTAACGTAATACCCAAAAGCAAGCCACCCCCACCTGTTGTTAAACAGGTAAGGGCGGCTCACAATGTCGATAGAGACCGTTAGGTAAGACTTCCAACCAAATAGGCCGAAAAGGTATCATGATGTGGTTGGGGAAAACGCAGGCATATCCTTGTATCAATTCGGGGCTAGGGCTTTTTTTACGTAAAGAGCTTACCGATTCCCGAATTTGGCCATTTAGCCTGTTGTGAAGATTCTGGTAGTTTTTTGTTTCTATAGAGGTAGTCTTAATTTCAATTAAAAAAGTCTGACCTCTAAACTCCAACAGAATATCCGGCCTTGTTCCATTTTCCATCTTTAACTCATACTGGATATTCTCTGATTGCCGAAGAGCGCGGGTGATATAACACCAACAATCAAGTATGTAGTATCTTTCATAGTCTGAGTACCGAGTTTCTCTTAAGAAGGCTGCTTGTTGCTCAACTGGAATAGCCTCGGTAATTATTCTATAAAAGTTACGTATCAGCTTTTTTCTTGAAGATAATCCAGCTTTAGAAATAAAAGGTAAAATACTATGGATAGTCAAACCAAAGTGTGGAATGGCTCTACGCTCGATGGTCATGATGTTTCTCCAACGCAAGAGTGCATTTTCAAGCCAAACCTATAAGCCATCCGCCCCCAGATGACAACCCCCGCCACCTATGGCATAAAGCAGCAATGTCCTTCCTCAGCAACCTCGTGCGCCCCAGCATCAAAACCGCCACCAAGCGCGAAGTCGCGGCCAATGTCTGGGAAAAATGCCCCGCCTGCCAAGGCCTGGTCTATGAGGCCGACCTTCCTAATAACCTCTTCTGCTGCACCCACTGCAACCACCATTTGCAGTGGAATATCACCGCCCGCTTGGCGCATTTGCTGGATGACAACAGCCAAAAACCCATCCCCGTGCCCGCCACCGCCGATGACCCCCTGAAATTCAAAGACCGCAAAAAGTATAGCGAACGCCTCAAAGAAGCCCGCGCCGAAACCAACAACCCCGACGCCTACCGCGTGGTCGAAGGCACCATCAACGGCCTCAAAATCGCAGTATTCGCCATGGATTTCGCCTTCATGGCCGGCAGCATGTCGCGCGCGGTGGGCAGCGCCTTTGTCGCCGCCGCCCAGCACGCGGTCAAGCATCGGCTGCCGCTGCTCGCCATCACCGCATCGGGCGGCGCGCGGATGCAAGAAAGCACCCTCAGCCTCATGCAAATGGCCCGCACCACCGCCGCTGTTGCCCAACTCAAAGAGGCCAAACTACCCTACCTCGTCCTCCTCACCCACCCCACCACCGGCGGCACCACCGCCAGCTTTGCCATGCAGGGAGACATCCACATCGCCGAACCCCAAGCCCTCATCGGCTTCGCTGGCCCGCGCGTCATCGAACAAACCATCCGCCAAACGCTGCCCGAAGGCTTCCAAAAAGCCGAATACCTCCTCGCCCACGGCATGATCGACCTCATCACCCCCCGCAAAGACCAAAAACAAAAAATCCACCAAATCCTCACCCTCCTCCTCAAAAAAGAATCCAGTCCCAAAGTATAAAGAGAGTGCCGTCATCCCAGCGAAGGCTCGTATTCATCTTAAAAAAAACTGACCGGACGAAGTCCGGTCATGCCGGCGAAGGCCGGTATCCACGAAAA
>RFNJ01000023.1 GCA_009927255.1 Pseudomonadota bacterium
GAATCTTCACCGCAGGTGAAGTTAGGTATCTGGATTCAATACTTTATAAATCACATCAATTCCCCCCAAACCATCATTCAAACACGGCACCACCGCATAATTCTTGCCACCGGCCTCCAAAAACTCATCGCGCCCTTCCAGCGCAATTTCCTCCAAAGTCTCCACACAATCCGCCGCAAATCCGGGGCACACCACCAGCACATTCTTAATCCCCGCTTTGGCCAAATCCACCAACGAATAATCCGTATAAGGCTGCAACCAAACCTCCTTCCCAAACCGGCTTTGGAAGGTGAGCAAAAGCTTTGGCTTCTTGCTTTTAGAAGCCTCTACCTCTGCAACCGTCCGACAAAACTCCCACCCCAATGCCTCCGCAATCAACCGCGCACTCTTATGGCTATGGCAGTAATAAACATCGCCCTTGGTGCAGTATTTCAGCGGCAACCCATGAAAACTCGCCACCACCACCTCCGGCTGCCATTTCAGGGTTTTGATGTAATCCCGCACACTCCCCGCAATCGCCGTAATATAGGCCGGGTGGTCATAATACGGCGGAATAATCTCAATGCTCGGCTGCCAGCGCTGCTTCAACAACCACCGCGCCACCTCATCCACTACCGTCCCCGTGGTCGCGGCGGCATATTGCGGATACAGCGGCAGCACCCGAATCCGCCCACACCCCGCCGCCTGCATCTCACTCAGCACGGTGGGAATATTCGGCTGCCCATAGCGCATGGCAAACCGCACCAGCACATCCTTGCCCAGCTTCTTCTGCACCTTGGCCGCCGTATCCTCGGTAATCACCCGCAGCGGGCTGGCATTGCGTTGCTTGTCCCAAATGCTCGCATAAGCCGCACCACTCTTAAAAGGCCGAATCGTCAAAATAAAAACATGCAAAATCACCCACCAAATCACCCGCGGCACCTCAATCACCCGCGCATCCCACAAAAACTCGCGCAAGTAGCGCCGCATGCTCCAGTAATCGGTGCCATCCGGCGTGCCAAGGTTCACCAACAAAACCCCCGTCTTTTTGCCCATGCCCGCCGTTCTTTTGTGGTCTTTTGGTGTCGCCAAATAACTTGGGTTCATCGTGTGCTCTTTCTTGACAACATCCTTCTACCATGCCAAAAAGCCGCCGCCTACAACCACAGGCAAATTTTATCAACAACACGCAAGGGTCGCCGCCCGCATGTCCGCCGCCAGCTCCACCGCCGCCACCCGCTACGCCCAGGCTTTGTTCCAGTTGGCCAGCCAGTCCGGCAAGTCTGCAGCGGTCACCCAAGCGGTTGAAACCCTCGCCGCCAGCATCACCGACTCCACCATCGCCGAAACCCTGCAAAACCCCCGCCTCCAGCCCACCCAGCGCCTTAAGCTGGCCGATAGTATGGCCAAAGCCATCCAAGCCCCCCTCATGCTCGCCAGCACCTTGGGCCTGCTCGCGCAAAACAACCGCCTCGCCCTGCTGCCGCAAGTTCTCGCTGCGTATCAAACACTGGCCGATGCCGCCAGCGCCACCACCCGCGTCCAGCTCACCAGCGCGGTAGCGCTCACCGAAGCTCAGCGCACCAAGCTCATCGAAAACATCAAAACCTTCACCAAATCCAAACAGGTGGAAGTCACCGAAACCGTGCAACCCAGCCTCATCGCTGGCTTCCGCGCGCTGTTCGCCAATCAGGTGTGGGATACCTCGGTCGCCACCGGCCTCACCCGCCTGAAAACCCAACTCATCCGAACAGCTAAACAAATTTAACCAAAGGAGCCGCCATGACCACCCAAATCCGCGCCAGCGAAGTCACCAAAGTCCTCAAGCAGCAAATCAGCCAGTTCAGCACCGGCGCCGCACCGGAAGAAGCCGGCACCGTGCTCTCAGTGGGAGACGGCGTGGCCCGCGTCCACGGCTTGCCCAACGTCCAAGCGGGCGAAATGGTCAGCTTCCAAGCCAGCGGTGGCCAAACCCTGCAAGGCATGGCGCTGAACCTCGAAGACGACCACGTCGGCGTGGTGATTTTCGGCGACGACCGCAGTATTAAGGAAGGCGACATCGTCAAGCGCACCGGCCAAATCGTCAGCGTGCCGGTGGGTAAAGAACTTCTTGGCCGCGTGGTGGATGGCCTCGGCAACCCCATCGATGGCCGCGGCCCGCTCAAAGCCAAAGCCAGCAGCAAAGTGGAAATCATCGCCCCCGGAATCGTCAAGCGCAAAAGCGTCCACGAACCGCTGCAAACCGGCCTCAAAGCGATTGACGCCTTGGTGCCAATTGGCCGTGGCCAGCGTGAGCTCATCATCGGTGACCGCCAAACCGGCAAAACCGCCGTCGCAATCGACGCCATCATCAACCAAGCGCGGACACACAAGACGGATAAGCCCGTGTATTGCGTCTACGTCGCTATCGGCCAAAAGCGCAGTACCGTCGCCCAAGTGGTGGAACGCTTGCGCAGCACCGGCGCCATGGATTACACTATCGTGGTGGCT
>RFNJ01000022.1 GCA_009927255.1 Pseudomonadota bacterium
AAGCTGGATCCCAGCCTTCGCTGGGATGACGGCCCAAGGGCCGTAAGGGGCTTCGCCCCTTAACCCCTTTCCTCTGCGCCATAATAGATATTACGCAGATGGCTATAATAGGAAAGCCCGCTGGCGCGGGCTTTTTATGGATGAACTCCGGCTGGTGCGGGAGTTATCGTTTGGTTTTACCTTTGGCGACGTTGATGGCGGCTTGGGTGGTGGTGGCTTTTTCCTTGGTTTCGCTGCCGCGGTTGCGGGCTTTCAAGGTTACGTCCGCCGGGTTGAAGCTGGCCTTGGCGCTTTGCAGGGCTTGCTTGACTTCGGCCTCCAGTGCTTCAGGCAGTTCGCCTTTGGCTTCGATACCATCCAGCAATTTGGTGTAGCTGCTGCGGAGGATTTCGAGCAGGTGGTCTTCGAACAAGCCGACATCCTTGGGCTCGATATCGTCGAGGTAGCCTTTGGTGCCGGCGTAGACGCCGATGATTTGCTCGGACACGCGCAGTGGCTGGTATTGCTTTTGCTTGAGCAGTTGGGTGAGGCGTTCGCCACGGGCCAGCAATTTGCGGGTGCTGGCGTCGAGGTCGGAAGCGAACTGGCTGAAGGCGGCCATTTCGCGGTATTGGGCCAAATCCAGCCGCATGGTGCCGGCGAGTTTTTTCATCGCTTTGGTTTGCGCGGCGCCCCCCACACGCGACACCGACAAGCCGACGTTAATCGCGGGGCGGATACCGGCGTAGAACAGGTCGCTCTCCAAGAAGATTTGACCGTCGGTGATGGAGATGACGTTGGTGGGGATGTAGGCCGAGACGTCGCCCGCTTGGGTTTCGATAATCGGCAGGGCGGTGAGGCTGCCTGCGCCCATCTCATCAGACAACTTGGCAGCGCGTTCCAGCAGGCGGCTGTGGAGATAGAAGACGTCGCCGGGGTAGGCTTCGCGGCCTGGTGGGCGGCGAAGCAGCAGCGACATTTGGCGGTAGGCCACGGCTTGCTTGGAGAGGTCATCGTAGACAATCAGGGCGTGCATGGCGTTATCGCGGAAGTATTCGGCCATGGTACAGCCGGCGTAGGGGGCGATGAATTGCATGGGCGCGGGGTCGGAAGCAGTAGC
>RFNJ01000175.1 GCA_009927255.1 Pseudomonadota bacterium
CCTGAGCCGCAGGCGAAGTTTCTTGACCCCCTTATCACAAAAGCCAAAGCCAACCACCTACCCCAAATCCTATCGTAACTGCAGCAATTCATTCAACATTTGGTCAACCGTGGTAATCACCTTGCTGCTGGCTTGAAAGGCCCGCTGCGCCACAATCATGTTGGAAAATTCGTTGGCAATGTCAGTGGTGCTGCCCTCCAAACTCCCCCCCACAATCCGCCCCGTTCCGCCAACCCCAGCCTGTTTCAGCAACGCCAAACCACTCTCCTCGGTGGTGCGTAACAAGCTGCCCGAAATCGTCTCTAAACCGCGCGGATTCTGAAAAACCGCCACCGCAATCTTATAAAGCTTCTTGGTCTCCCCATTGGTAAACGTACCATTCACAAACCCTTCATTATCCACCTGAATCCCAGCTAATGAGCCAGCGCCAAAGCCATCCTGGTTCACCGAATTGGTGTTAAAAGCCGCCGCCAACTGGGTCACACCATCCGTCCCAATGCCATTGGCCAAAGGCGTCTGGTTGGCCACCGTAAAGGTTAAAGTATCAACCGGATAACCCCCCGGGTTTTCCACAAAGTTGTTATCCACCGTAATCCGCACTTTGCTGGTGGGGAAATAAATTTCCCGGTTCCCCGTCGCCCCAATCACAATGCCCGTGTCACCTGGCGAAGTCGCCACAAAGCCACCACCTGTGCCGGTTCCAAGGGTATAAGTTCCGTCAGCAGTCGCCCGCACCGTATAGGTCTGCGCCACCAAAGCATTGTCCTCGGTTGCCACATCCAGCACCCCGTTGGTGTAGTTTAAACCAGTGGTGGAAGTTACAATTTTCCCTCCTGTAAAATCACCAAAATTTAAATTTAACGTAGAAGTATTAACCCCACCCGCCCAGTTCACATTAAACGTCGTCCCCGTCGCATTTTTCAAGGCACCGGTTGGCGTAAAGCGCAACGTGCCGCTCGCCACCAAGGTGCGGGTTCCAGTTGCGCCACCCTGAATATTCGAGCCATCGGTATAAAGCTGATAATCCCAAAAGTTCGCCGCCCGTTTGGTAAACCCAACGGTCATATCCCGCGCACCACCTTGCCCGTCAAACACCCGCATATCGGTCACAAAATCAAATTTGGTCGGCGTCGCCAAAATACTCGCCAAACTCGCCGCCAGCGTCCCACCCGTATTATAATCTGGGCTAAGTGTCTCGGTGCTATTCAAGTTCGCCTGTAACGTCACATTGTTGGTAGCTTGCGAAGAAATTCCCACACTCTGCAGCTCAACAGGCCGCACATCCTGAATATTCTGAATTGTGCCGTCCGAATTGGTTTTCCACCCCTGCAAATAAAACCCATCCGGATTCACCAAATACCCTTCCTTATCCTCACTAAAATTCCCCGCACGGGTAAAAAAGAAGCTGGTATTGGTGGTGTTAATCTTGGTGTCCCCCACACGGAAAAACCCATTGCCCGAAATCGCCAAATCCGTGCGGCTGCTGCTGGTAATAAAGCTCCCCTGCGCGCTTTGGTCACGGCCAATATTGGTGCCCACACCACCAGCGTTATAGCTGGTGCCGCTGGCACTGGTTACCAGCTGGTTAAACAGCGCCCGCCCGCTTTTATAGCCAATCGTATTGGTGTTGGCCAAGTTATCCGAAATCACACTAATCGCCTGCCCCTGCGCCCCAAGCCCCGATACACTGGCAATCATCGCTCCAAACAAACCCATTTCTCTACCCTTTCGCTCTCGTTTTTATTAATTATAAATTGCTATTTTTTTAACCTAACCCCGCACCATCACTACCTTGTTTAACTCAACATTTCTGCCATCTTCCAACAACAAGCTGGCACCGCCTTTGCCGTCATTTAAAACACTATCCACGCGGCCAAAAGCATAGGGCTGCGAAGCCACAACCTTACCCTCACCATTAAAAGCGCTCACCCGCAACGTATATTGCCCATTCGGTGCATTTTGGCCCCTGTCGGTCTTACCGTCCCAATTAAATACATGGCGCCCTGCCTCGGTTTCGCCCTGCATGGTGCGCATCGTTTCACCCGTGCGACTGTCAATAATTTCAATATCAACACCCCGCGCCACGCCGTCTAAATTATACCCAAATGAAACTCCACCACCATCTTTCACCAAAGCGTTGCCTGGCCCCAAAATATCCTTGCCAATATATCCCGTTGCCAAATTTTGCTGACCATAATCACGCTGGCTCACAATTTCTTTTAAATAATTATTGCCGTTAATTTGCTGCTCAAGGCTACTAAACTGGGCAATTTGCCCGGTAAATTGAGTTCCATCCAGTGGGTTTAACGGGTCCTGATTTTTTAATTGGCTCACCAAAAGTTTCAAAAACGTATCAAAATTAACTTCATTCAGCCCACTATTTTTTCCGCCGGTAGCAATACTGGTAATGGCTCCATTGGCAGCCCCTGAAGTTGCATTGGTTTCGGTCATCTTAAAATCCTTTCCTAAGCTTCAATATCCAGCATACGCTCGGGCGAAACCCACCGCCCGCGCACTGGCGCAACATCATCAGCAACATCGTCACCACCATTTGGTTGTGCCGAGCCAGCCAACTCCGCCTGCCGCGCCGCTTGTTGGTCAAAAGCTTGCTGATTGGCAAACTGTTGTTGGCCGTTGTTTTGGTTACTTAACATTAAATTAATTCCTTGTTCGCCCAGTTTTAAACCAGCTTCTGCCAGTCCATGCCGTAAGCTATGCAAATCGCGTGCCAACTGCTCTAAAGTTGCCGGCTGGGTGGCACTCATGCTGCCTTGCACTTTGCCATCCACTACACTCAATTCAATCCGGATTTCCCCCAATTCTACTGGATTCAACACCACCCGCACCACCCCACCACCTTGCTCAATCAGCGGCTTCATCTGCACCACCACTTGTTGGCCCGCTTGGGCTTGCTGGGCCTGCTCCAACCGCTCGGCAAAACTTGCGGCATGGCTATGTTCACGTGGCGCCGCTGCTAAAATCTCATGGCGCAGCGGCTGCTCTAACATCACCCGCGCACCACTCACGTCTTCCAAAGGCTGTACAGTTTTTAAAACCTCCACCCCGCGCTTATCTTCCACATACTTATAAATCACGTCACCCTTCGGCGCCTCCACCACATCCTTGGCCATCAGCCCCACAACCGGCAAGCGGCTGGTTTCATCACCAACCACCACCGGCTGATTTTTCACCTCCACCGGCATCGCAACCTGCTTTGGCTCAGGCGCAGCAAGCACTGGCAACTCCACCACAATTTCCGGGTTCTCCACCTGCTCTGCCACCCGCACCATCAGCTCTTTTGGCTTCCGCACATCAAATAACTGTGGCTCGCCGTCTTCACTCACAAGGGGGTCAATCAGTGCCTTATTCAATACGGGCTGTGCCTCATCCCCACCCTGATTTTGCACCGACTCAATCCCCAAAACATCACGGCTCACATCCCACGTTAGTTGCGCTACACTCAACTTACTTAGCGAAACCTGCCGCTGCGCCGCAAAAGCTCCCATGCTCACCTCCTGCTGCACCACCGTGTGCTCCACACTCACAAATTGCAGCACAAAACCTTGCCCCTGCTCGCCCTTTTGGCTGGCTGCCAGCATCATCATTGCCAGCGTTCCCAGCTCTTCATCACTCAAGTCTTGCTGCTGGTCTAAAATCTCTAGCATGGTGGTAATCCGCCCTGCCAACATCTCGGCCTCTTCTGGCGCCATCCCTAGCTTGGTGAGGGCACTGGCCAATTCATCGGCATCACCCGCACCTTTCATCGTCAAGCCGCCTTCCACCACCAGCTGAGCATAAAGCTCCTGCACCTTGCCAATAAACTGCTGCACCACCGCTGGTTCGCCCTGCACTGGCACCACCGGACCATTACCTAACTGCAAAGTTTGCATAAACGTTGCTGAAATCTTCACACTATCCACCTTAAAAAAATCCAAAGCCTGAGGCTGCGCCACCGCACCTGCACCCAGCAAACTTGCCAATCCACCCTCATCCTGCGCAACCAATCCTTCGGCATCCACCCCTTCCGCCAACAAAGCACCAAACAATCCGCCAACACCACCCGTGCTCCCCGCACCCACCACACCATCACCCGCCGCCGGCGCCAAAATATCGGCCAATCCTGCCCCAACCAAAACCCCTGCTGTTTGCACCATGGCGCATACTTTCTTTTTATCGTATTATCTAAACCAGCAACGGGCCGCAGGGCACCTGGGCGAAAGGCAAAAGCCCCTCTAAACCCGGCGAGGCAAAAACTGCCAGCTTGCGTTGAGAGGGAGAGAGCCAGCCCCCGCAGCACCGTTACCAAAAGGAATGCAAGCACTATGCCAATCAACCCCCCCACATTGGCCAACGGCCCCCGCCCCCCCATCACCAAAGCGGCGGCCCTGCAGTACGATAAATCCAAAGCCAGCGCCCCCAAACTCACCGCCAAAGGCCAAGGCACGGTGGCCGAAAAAATCATTGAAGTTGCTAAAGCCAACAACATCCCGCTGCACGCCGATGCCGACCTGATCGAAATTCTCAACAAAGCCGAACTCGATACCGAAATCCCGCTGGAAGTCTACGCCATCGTTGCCGAAATCTTCGCTTTCATCTATAAAACCAACCAGCAATCAAACCTTAAAAACGCCGCCTAACAGCCATGCAGCAAAACCTTACCAACCTCCTCACCCTGCTGCAAAACCCTAGCAGCCCCAATTTTCCTACCGCACTCCAGCAACTGCAAGCCCTTAACCTCCCCGCCTTGTTGCCCACCCTCACTCCCAACCAACGCACCAGCCTGATGGCCCAACTGGAAGCCACTATCACCACCCTGCAAAACCAAAAATCCGCCACGGCTGCCCAACTGCAAAAACTCCGTACCTCCACCCAAGCGCTTAAATCCTACCAACAACACTAATACCCATGCTCACCTTCTCCACCCTCCTCCAAGCCCTCGCCGCGCTCGCCGCCACTTTGGGCCTGATGGTCATCGCCCTCTGGCTGTGGCAACGCTTCGGCAAAGCGCTTACCCCCAGCCTCCCCCAAGCCAACGCCATCACCATCCTCACCCAAACCCGCCTCAGCCCCACCACCACCTTGCATGTGGTTGAAGCCAACGGCCACCAGCACCTCATCGCCACCACCGCTGCCCAAACCACACTCATTCATACCTATTCACCCCTGCCAAAAATATCCAAACCAACATCAAAAAAAGCTAAAATCCATCCATGAAGCTCTTCAAAACCATCCTGCTTGCCACCCTCTTTCTGCTCCCCACCCTGGCCCAAGCCCAAGCCGTCGGCCCACTGAATGTCTCAATAGATAACGACCTCCTCAGCCCCCAGCGCCTCTTCCAAATCATCACCTTGGTCACAGTGCTCTCAGTGGCGCCCAGCCTGCTCCTCATGGTCACCAGCTTTACCCGCATCATCATTGTTTTTTCGTTCCTACGCAGCGCCATCGGCCTGCAATCCAGCCCCCCCAACGCGGTGCTGGTCACCCTCGCACTGTTCCTCACCAGCTTCATCATGATGCCCACCTTCCAGCAATCCTACCAGCAAGGCATTGGCCCCTACCTCAACCAACAAATCACCGAAGAACAAGCCTTCACCCGCAGCACCCAACCCTTCGCCCGCTTTATGCTCGCCAATGTCCGCGAGTTCGACCTCTCCCTCTTCATCTCACTGCTGCCAGAAGCCGAACAAAAAGCCATCGTCCTCCCCGCACCAAATGTGAAGCCCGAAGCAGTGAAGGTGCCGCTGCAAGCCCTCGTCCCCGCCTTCATGATTTCCGAACTCCGCCGCGCGTTTGAAATCGGCTTCCTGCTCTTCCTCCCCTTCCTCGTGATCGACCTCGCGGTGGCCAGTATCCTGATGAGCATGGGGATGATGATGCTCCCCCCCGTCACCGTCGCCCTACCCTTCAAAATCATCTTTTTTGTCCTGATCGACGGCTGGCACCTCCTCACCGGCACCCTCATCCAATCCTTCCAAACCCCTATCTAATAAAGCTCTCCCAACAGCAAAGGCTCCCGCAGGAGCCTGCATCGTTCTTATAGCCAGTTGCACAGTCTCTGTCATGGTAAAAGGGGTTAAGGGGCGAAGCCCCTTACGGCCCCGTGGGCCGTCATCCCAGCGAAGGCTGGGATCCAGCTTTTCTTAAAAGCACATAATGATACAACCAATCATCCCTACAAACTCGGCGGCGGCAACAGCTCCATATACCGCATCTTTGCATCATATTCCGCCTGCGCCGCCGCCGCCCGCGCCATCTGCGCACGGGTGTCTTCCACGCGGCGGCTTAAGCTGCTCAAATCAGCCAACGCCTTGCTCAGCGGCGCCAAACTACCCGTGCCGCCATTCACCACCACCCCCGTCGCCGCCCCCACGGCGTTCAAGCCATCAGCTATCTCTGGTAAGCGGGCCAATGCATCGGCATAACGCTGCTCCAGCTTCACCAAGCCATCGCCATCCTTCTGCTGGCCCAGCGCATAACCCAAGCGCAGCACTTTCAGTTGCAATTCCTTATCCGCCTCCAGCTGCGCCGCCGTCACTGGCTCCAGTTCCTGCTGCAACCCCGCCACCACCGCTGGCCACGCGCCCATGTCCCATGCTGCGTCCAGGCTCAACTCCGCTGCCTCGCGGTCCGTCGCCACCAGCTCGGCCAGCGTTCGCCGCACACTCTCAAAGCGTTTCAAATCCATTAGCACCCGCGCTTCCGCCATCGTCCAGTTACGGCTGGTCACTTGGGTATTCGCCACCGGCTTCCATTTATCCAGTAACTTCAAAGCATCTGCCGCCTTCCCCTGCCGCCGCAAAACTTCAGCCAACAGCAACACCTGCCGCCCCCGCGCATCATCTTCCAGCGGCCGATATTCCAACTGTTGCTCCAGCAAAGGCATTGCCCGCGCCCACAGCGTCTTGTCAGTCAGCATCCGCGCCACTTGCTCATTTACGCGGTCACCCCGCGCATCGTTGGGCACCAGTTCTCTAAAGTCATAATAAATCCCCAGCATCGTCAGGGGGTCATAGGTGCGTGGGTTTTCGGGGTCAAAAACATTCAGCAACGCCCCCGCCATCCGCTCGGTCACGCTGTTCATGTCCATGCTGCGCCCCGCAAGCCGCCGCCCGTCACTGAACAACCGCACCATCAAACGCCAGCGCTCCAGCGCCTCGCGCGGCTCACCGGCACGATCATAAAGGTCGGCCAACGCCGCCAGCACATCGCGCTCCAAGGCATCCCCGCGCCAATCAAGGCTTAGCTCTTCCAAATAATTCCGCAGCTGCGCATCGGCCAAATCTTTGCGCTGATGCAACGCCATCACAAACTCATAGCGCGCCCGTGCCGCCTGCGCCAAATCCTGCCCGCTTTCGGTGGCCTTGGCCAGATACTCCAAGCCCTTGCTCTCATCATCGGTGCCAAGCCGCACCAAGCCCTGCAATTTTAAAATCTCGGTGGGCACCACCCCGCCATCGGCAGCGTATTTCGCCGCCAAATTATCCACAATTCCCACCGCATCACGCTTATCCCCCACCATCACCTGCGCGCGGGCATAGGCCACCTGCGCCAACTGGCGTAAGTAGGGCGGGTATTCCCCCAGCACCTCCGCCTTCGCTGGCCACGCCGCCAAAGCAGGGGCATAATCCTCCCGCGCACTCAACGCCACCGCCTGCCATAACTTGGCATGAACGGCCAACTCACCGCGCTGGTCAAACGCCGCCGCAGGCGCCTCACGCCCCACCGCCACCGCCGCAATCCCCGCATAAAGCCGCGCCAGTGGGTCGGTCGGCAAGTCATCCCCGCGCACTGGTAAAAGGGCCAAAACCCCCTGCGCTTCCTCAGGCCGCTGCCACGCCAAATAAAAGGCTGCCAACTTGCGCCGCACCTCCCGCTCATCAGCGCCCCCTGCCGGAACTTCCGCCACCACCTGCTGCACCTTCGCCAACTCCTCAGCATAATCCCCTTCCGCTTTGGGCAGCACGCCATCACTCAGCCTCACCTCATCGCCACCCACCAACGGGCGGCCTGCCTCACCCTGCACCGCCCTTTCCAGCAACTCCGTCGGCACCGTCAAACTCACCACCGTCCCCGGCACATAAACGCTGAAACTATCAAACTCCAAACTCTCACTCACCACCATCGGCCCGGCCATCGGTTCAATCGACTCCGCCGCAAAAATTGGCACCAACTTGCCTTTCGCACGCTTAGGCTGCTCCAGCTTCGCCAAAGCATCACTCACCGGCACCACTCCACCCTTGCTCCCCACCGCCGCCACGTCGCTCAAACTCACTTGCTTCAGGTTCCCCATCGGCAAACTGCCCAACCGCCGCACCGCCCCCAACACCGCACCTTCCAGCTTAGCATTGCGCCGCACCGCCCCCACTTGCCAATCTTCACCACCCAAACTTACCCGCCGCACCGCCACCCGCTCACCATCAAACCACCAGCCATCGCGCAGCAGCACCGCACTCAGGCTTTCGCCATTGCCCTTGCCGGGCCGCAGCAACCATTGGTTGCTTTCGCGCACCACATTCCAACCTTGGCCATTGCCAACGCCCTGCAAAATCACGCCATGCGCCCCCGCCACCTCGGCCACCACCCCGCGCACACCACTCGCCACCTCCGCCTCACCACGGCCCAACGCCAATACTGCAAAACGGTCACCCCCCAACGGCCATGCCACCACTTCCTCGGCCTCAACCTTCACCAACGGCTTGCCATCGGCCAACTCCGCCCGCACCGCCGCATGGCCCAAAAAAGGTACCAAACCAAGCACCAAAAGCACCCCAAACCGACCCCAAACCTGCATCAATTTTTCTCCCCAATCACCCAATAAACCCCCTCATTCAACACCATATTTTCACGCTTTACCACCACTTCACCGGTTATATTCACCCCCATTTTAGCCAAAATACCCACTACTGCCATCACCTGCGCCGCCACTTGCGGCACATTTTCTTCCCCCACCACCCACCGCACGGCTACTGGATTTTTCCAGCTACGCACCACGCCACCTAGCCTTAGCCACGCATCACGCGCACTCGGCTCCGCCACATCCAGCAACCGCCCATCCACCTTATAAACCATCACCCGCCCATCGCCTTCATCCTGCACCTCGCCCACCAACCCACCCCACACTGCATCAGTCGCCAACTGCCCACGCAACAGGCTATCCAAATATATCAACGCCTCGCGCTGCAGCTTCACCACTGCCAAAGCATTGGGGTTACCACTCGGCACCACCACTGCGGCTGCGGTTAGCGGCGGGGCAAAAGTTGCCCGAAAACTCCCCGTCACATTCCGCCAAGCCTCCTGCTCCATGGTTTGGGTGGCAAAAACCAACACAAAAAATCCCACCAAAATGCTCGTCAAATCAATAAAACTAAGTAACCACGCGGTCTTCGCCGTATGCGCCTTACCCACCGCCTGCGCCCCACCACCGGCCACGCTCAACGCCATCCAGTCGCCCCCCAACTGGCTTTTTACCACCGGGGTTTTGGCCGCTGCGCTCTCGGTTGGTTGCGATAAATTAACGTGGTCCATCCACATCCCCCTCACCTTCAATCCGGCTTGCTCCTGCCTCAACCCCCAGCCGCTGCAACGTCCCCCCCACTTCCGGCGCCGCCGCTTGCGGAATAAACACCGCCCGCACCTCTGGCAACCCCCCACGCACCGCCACCGCGCCGGTTTCAATGGCCAGCTGCCCCGCCTGCGCGGCCAGCTCGGCACCCTGCGCCAACGGCCCACTCACCTCCCAACGTACCACACTGTCACGTCCCGCCGCTGCCATCAAGTTACGCACCATTTCTGGCCGCCGTAGTTTTTCACCATCAAAAACTTCCCCCAGCGGAAACCGCATCACCAACCGCTCGGCATCCACTTCCAGCGGCACGGTGGTTAGCCCCAACCGATTACTCACCAGTCCCTGCACCCGCACCTGCAACCCCTGCTGCCACTCTTGGCGCGGCTGGCGCGGCAAGGTACCGTCCTCTGCAAAAGGCCCCGCTACGTCATATCCCTCACGCACCTGCGCCAACATATCCTTGCCACGGCCTGCTTGGTCACGGGTGGCCATCCCATTCAATAAAATAAAAAATGCCAACAGTAAAAAATTCAGCGAAAGCAACATCAACAGCGTGCCATCAGCACTCACCACCGCTTGTTTTTTTTGTATAGCTTGCATCGCCCAAGCACTCTACCACACCACCCCCAGCCTATAAAGCACCCACCCACTTTTTAAACTAGGCACTATTAGCAAAACC
>RFNJ01000177.1 GCA_009927255.1 Pseudomonadota bacterium
AAGAGGCTAAAGTGAGCAGCGAGCCGCCCAAAGAACCGGCGGCGGTGACGCAGAAGCAGCGGATTTTTAGTGAGACGGAAACCCAACTGCTGCTGGATTTGGATAAGCAGCGGATTGAGCTGGAGCGGCGGACGCAGGCGGTGGAGCTGCGGGAGAAACTGGTTGACCTGATGGAGCAGCGGCTGAACGCGCGGGTGGCGGAGCTGGAGAAGCTGAAGGGGGATTTGCAGGGGTTGCTGACCAGTCTTTCGGGTAAGGATGATAAGGAATTGCAGCAGCTTTCGGCGATGTATGGGGCGATGAAGCCGACCACCGCGGCGAGTGTGTTGAATCGCCTAGACAACGCGATTGTGCTGGATGTGCTGGTGCGGATGCCGGTGAAGAAAAGTGGCAAGATTATGGAGAGCATTGACCCCGCCAAGGCGCGGGTGCTGAGTGCGATGATGGCGGCGCGGACGCCGTTACCACAGGCGGATGAGCCTGCGGTGAGCCAATAGATGTGCTGAATGAGTGAAGCCCAACGCGGGGTGGCGTTGGGCTTCTTTAGTTGCGTGCTACCGACGGCGGCCTTGGTTGGCAAGGATGCCGAGGATGACTGCGCCTGCGATGGCACCGGCGATGATTTTGCCTGTGTTGTCTTTGCGACGGCGCTGCTGGTACTGCGGCTGATAGTGGCCGTAGTAGGGCCGCTGATACCCCTGATAGTAGGGGTTGCCGTAGGCGCTTCCGTAGCCTTGACCGTAGCCGTTGCCGTAGTACTGGGCGGCGGCGGGTGGGGCGAGGGTTGCCATGCTGAGGAGCATGGCGGCGCAGGCAGCGAGGAGAGTTTTCATGGGAGGCTCCAGAAGAGTGAGAGAGGAAACGGGGAACCCGCTTCCAGCGGGCCGGATGGGCCTACATGATGGGCATAGTATTATAGTATACAATGATTGTCAAGAGGGTTTGGTTGGATTGGGGGGGATTGGAGGTGGGATTGTGGTAAGTTTGTGTTTGAAAACATTGGTTTGATATGGTAGGTGGAGATCGCAGATGACGTGACTGGCGTATCTTCCCCCTAACTTTTGACACAGGAGTGTGTGATGACGGGACTGATGCCGACGGGTGTGGTGTTTCCGCTTGGTGCGGACTGCAAAGATGCCAAGAATGGTGATATGCGGATTGTTTTGCCGCCGAAGGAGGACTTTAATACTCCTAAAGATGGTGGCCTTTATGCCTATGTGCGAGCCGAAGTAAGGTTTTGTGGTGTGTGGGTGCCTTATGGTGCCTCGGATGCTAAATCGCTGAGACTTTGGCGTGAATGTGGTGGCGACTTCACCGAGATGCGGCTGGAGCTTTATCGGGCCTTATTGATGACAGTTCGGGAGCCTTTTCGACTGGATGAAAATAGTATTTATGCACCGGTGGATGGAGGCATATATGAGCGTTTGGAACAGATTGCGGATATGCTGCTTTATAAGAACGTGGTGGTGACTGACCGTAAGGCTGAGCCAAAGAACGATGTGTCTAAGGGTGATGTTGCCAAGGTTGTAAAGAAACCGCGGCGGCGCGTGAAGGCTTGAGGCGATGTGGAAGGCCCCCTTTGGTGGGGGCCTTTTGCATTTTTTTGGTGGGTAGTTGGTTATTGGTAGGATGAGTCTGGCGTTTGGGCCACGGGGGGTGGGTGGAATGGTTGGGGGGCGGCGGGAATGCCTTGGTGAGGTGGTGGTTTTGTGGAATGATGCGGGGGTGTCAGCCAGCAGTGGTGCGTGTGGTTACAAGATTACGCACTGCGGGGTTGTTCTGAATAACTTGGAACAAGCGCGGGCGACCACAAGAACAGGGAATAAAAACGATGGCCGTTGACAAAAACATGCGGATTTTGGTGGTGGATGACGCCCAAACCATGCGCCGGATTGTGGTGAACCTGTTGCGTCAGCTAGGGTTTACTAACATGGTGGAGGCCGATGATGGCACCACGGCTTGGGAGCGGCTTTCGAGCGAGCATGTGGATTTTATAGTTTCGGATTGGAACATGCCCAAGATGACCGGGATTGATTTGCTGAAAAAAGTGCGCGAAAGCGAGAAATATAAGGCCACACCTTTTATTATGGTAACCGCAGAAGGCAAGCGCGAGAACGTGATTGCCGCAGTGCAGGCAGGGGTTTCGAACTACATTGTGAAGCCGTTTAATGCCGCGACTTTGAAAGAGAAATTGACCAAAGTGGTGGGCGATTTTTAGGGATTTTGGGATTTTTTAAACAGCGAGTAATGTTAAGGAACGAAAGGGATTGACCGATGACCAAAATGAGCCTGACCGAGCGGATTGCGATGCTGGAAGCCAGCCAAAAGGGTGACATGGTGCCGGCGCAGCAGGTGTGGGACTTGGTGGATTCGGTGAAAGAAATGTTTGGTCAGAAGAAGGGTGGCTTGCATGCGACCAGCCAGCTTTTCCATGAGCTGGGTGAGTTGGCAAAATATATTAATGCCGCCAAAAAAGAGCTGAAAGACGTGCAGAATAGTAACCTTGCCGACCAGCATTTTCCCAATGCTACCAACCATTTGGATGCGATTGTGCAGATGACTGAGCAGGCGACCAGCAAGATTATGGACGAATGCGACCGGTTGAATATGTTCCATAACGATATGCGCGAGCGGTTGATTAATATGGACCCGCCGCTTGACCCGAATGTGTTGGCCGGGGTGGATGATGCGATTACTCAGGCGCAGACCAGCATTACTCATGTGTTTGAGGCGTGTAATTTTCAGGATATTACGGTGCAGCGGATTCAGAAAGTGGTGAAGGCGTTGCAGGAGATTGAGCGCCAAGTGCTACGGATGGTGCTGGTGTTTGGGCTGCAGGAAAATGACGATAAGCTGGATGCCAAGACCAAGGAAGAACTGAAGCACGAGGCCGAACTGTTGAATGGGCCTCAGTTGGCCGGGCAGGGCTTGGAACAGGACGATATTGATGCGATTTTAAGCAAATTGCTTTAGGTTGTGCGGTTGTTTGGCTTGTTGGGCTGCGTGGTTTATGGTGCGGTAGGTTGGTAAGATGAAAGAAGTAAGATGACGCAGTTGCCGGTGAGAGTTTTGGTGGTGGATGACAGCACTTTTATGCGCGGGGCGCTGGTGCGGATGATTGAAAGAGACCCACGCTTTAAAGTGGTGGGAATTGCTGGGAATGGCAAAGAAGGTGTTGAGAAGGCTCAAGAGCTGAAACCCGATGTGATGACGCTGGATGTGGAAATGCCGATTATGAATGGTATTGAGGCGTTGCGTGAGATTATGGCGACGGTGAAGACGCCGGTGATTATGGTTTCGACCCTGACCGAAGCTGGTGCGGCAACTACTATGCAGGCGTTGGAATTGGAGGCCGTGGATTTTTTGCCTAAGGCGCTGAACGATAAGGAAAAGAATATTTTTAAGGGTGCCGATGGATTGCACGATAAGCTGCTGGCAGCGGCGGGGGTAGCGAATGGTCGGGCCGAGAAGGTTGCCGAGGTGCAGAAAGAAGCGGCGGCGGTGAAGGTACCAGTGAGCAGTGTTTCCCGCGTGAATGCCAAGGTGGTGGTGGTGGGTAGCAGCACTGGCGGGCCAAAGGCGCTGAATGTGTTTTTGAGTGGGTTGCCGGCGGGCTTTCCGCTGCCGATTGTAGTGGCGCAGCATATGCCGCCGCAATTTACCCTGACACTGGCCAAGCGGTTGAATGAGATGTGTGCGGTTGAGGTGGTGGAGGCCAAGCATGGTGAGGTGTTGATGCCGGGGAAGGTTTACATTGCGCCTGGGGGGAGCCATTTGCGGGTGAATGCGGCAGGGGTGAGTGTGGACGAAGAGCGGGGCGAAAGCCCTTATAAGCCCAGCGTGGACGTGTTGGCGGAGAGTGTGCGCAGCACCTTTGGTAAGCAGGTTTTGGCAGTGATGCTGACGGGGATGGGGGCGGATGGTGCCAAGGAATTTAGCCACCTGAAAACTATGGGGGCGCACGTGATTGCCCAAGACCAAGCCAGCTGCGTGGTTTATGGGATGCCCAAGGCAGTGGTGGAAATGGGCGGGGCGAGTGAAGTGCTGCCGCTGGAGCGCATTGCGGCGCGGGTGTGTGGGTTGGTGGGGATTTAGTGGTAGGGTGAAGGGGTGATTGACAAAGCCCTTTTTGCGGAGGGCTTTGGTTTTTTGGGGAGTATGATGAAGTGTGGCTTTGAAGTTGAATGAATGGCTGTTTGGTGAGCAGTGGGAGGGGTTGGGGTTGCGGGGTGGGGAGGGGTTGGGTATGATGGGGCAAAACAATATAAAAAAGAATGGGCTGGCCATGGCAACGGATGCGGGTGCGGACATTGAAAGCAATGAGCTGAATGAGATTTTAGAAGAGTTTTTCACCGAAGCGGATGAAAACCTTGATACGCTTGAGCAAGACCTGATTAAGCTGGAAACTTTGGCGGAAACTGGCGGCACTGACAAGGAAACGGTTGACCGAATTTTTAGAATGCTCCACACCCTGAAGGGTGGTGCGGGATTCTTAGGCCTTGAAAAAATTGCAAAATTAGCCCACGCCGGTGAAAACCTGCTGGATGAAGTGCGCAACGACAAAGTGCAAATTAGCAAGCCAGTGATGGATGCGCTGTTGCAGACCACCGACCAATTGAAGCAGCTGTTACAATTTCAGAAAAATCGTGAGGATGATGCGGGGTTTGATACCGAGCCATTGCGGGAAGTTTTGGAGGCTTTAGCAACCGGCAAAGTGGTGGCGCCGCCAGCAGCGGCCAAGCCTGCGGTGACAGTGGGGCCTTTGACGATGGATGATGTGTTGAATGACCCGGTGCTTGACCCGAGCCGTGACAAGGAAGCGGCGGCGCCTGCGGCTAAGCCTGCTGCTACTAAGGCAGTGGGTGGGATTACGATGGATGATGTATTGAGTGATCCGGCGCTTGACCCAAGCAAGGATGTGGATGCGGCGGCGCCCAAGGCTGCGGCACCTGCGGCGAAGCCGGTGATTAAGCCCGCGAATAGCATGGTCAATGCCGATTTGTTGGCATCGGTTTTGGATGATCCGACGCTGGACCCGAGCCGGGACCGCGGGGATGACCCCGCACCGCGTAGTGCAGCGGCGGTGGCAGCAGCTGTTGCTGCGCCTGCACCTAATGCAGCGACGGCTGCACCAGCGATTCCGCGTGAGGCGCCCGCTGAGCAGCGTAAGGGCGAGGACCGTAGGCAAGGTGGGCGGCGCGGGGAAGATGGGGGGAATGATACCATTCGGGTGGAGACCAGTCGGCTGGATAAGGTGATGAACTTGGTGGGTGAGCTGGTGCTGGCGCGGAACACGTTGGTACGACAGCTGAACTTGCCGGAGACCAAGGCGGTGCTTGACCGGTTGGAGAATGGTGGGATGATTTTTTCCACCACCGAGCAGATTAGCTTGGTAACCCAAGACTTGCAGATGAGTGTGCTGAGCACGCGGATGCAGCCGATTAAGAAGGTGTTTGATAAAATCCCCCGCCAAGTGCGTGAGCTGAAAACCCAGCTGAAGAAAGAGGTTAATCTGATCATTGAAGGTGAGATGACCGAGGTGGATAAGAGCTTGGTGGAAGAACTGGCTGACCCGATGGTGCATATGATTCGGAACGCGCTGGACCATGGCTTGGAAGGGCCGGATGAGCGCGAGCAGGCGGGCAAACACCCTGAAGGGACGCTGGTGGTGCGGGCGTTTTATGAGGGGAATAACGTGGTGATTCAGGTACAGGAAGATGGCCGCGGGATTGACCCGATTAAAATTCGGAAAGTGGCAGTGAAGAAGGGCGTGGTGACCGAAGCGGTGGCGCAGGCGATGAGTGACGCTGAAGCGATACGGTTGATTATGGCGCCGGGGTTTTCTACTGCCGAAAAAATTACCGATGTTTCTGGCCGTGGGGTGGGTATGGACGTGGTGAACACCAAGGTGATGAACTTGCAAGGCAGCATTGAAATTACCAGTGAACTGGGGATGGGCACGTGCTTTAGCATTTATATGCCGCTGACGCTGGCGATTGTGAATGCGTTGATTGTGGGAGCGAATGAGGAAGGGTTTGCGATTCCGATTGGGGATATTTCCGAAGTTATTCGGTTTAAGAGCGAGGGAATTCACCGCGTGAACGACCAGGATGTGATTGAGCTGCGGGGCGAGCCGCTGCCGCTTTATTACCTCACCCGTTTGACCCGGCGCGGGTTGGTGAAGCCTTACAATGCAGCGCCCGTGAAGGTGGAGGATGTGAGTAAGCTGAAGCCGCAGGAAGATCTGACGCTGGATGATCTGGAGAAGGTGGTGACGGCGCATACGGTGAAGATTCCGGATGGCGTCAAGCAAGCGCGGCCGAACAGTGCTTATGTGGTGATTGTGCGCGATGGCAGCAGCGCGATGGGGCTGGTGGTGGATGCGTTGTTGGGCCAAGAGGAAGTGGTGGTGAAGCCGGTGACCGATGCTTTTGAGTATAACAAGAGTATTTCAGGGGCGACCATTACCGGGGATGGCAAGGTGCATATGATTTTGGATGTGCCCTCACTGTTGAAAGGCTTGGCCAAAGGGGCCCATGCTTAGAG
>RFNJ01000170.1 GCA_009927255.1 Pseudomonadota bacterium
CGCCACACACACCTTCGCCACCGCCGCTGCCAGCCGCGCCGTGGCGGCCTCATCAGCCAAAATCAACTTCAGCTCGGGCACCATAAAAGCATCTGCCATCGGCATAACTTTACCCTATCGCAGCTTAATGTGCAGCTCTTTCAGTTGCCGTTCCTCCACCACCGTTGGCGCGCCCATCATCAGGTCTTCACCGCGCTGGTTCATCGGGAAGGCCACCACCTCCCGCACCATATTGCTCTCCGCCAGCAGCATCACCACGCGCTCCAACCCCGCCGCGCAGCCGCCATGCGGTGGCACGCCCATATGGAACGCCTTCCACATTCCTCTAAATTTATCCTTCACCACTTCTGGCGGATACCCCGCAATCGCAAAAGCCTTCAGCATCGCCGCAGGCAAATGGTTCCGAATCCCGCCACTAATCAGCTCATAGCCATTGCACACCAAGTCATATTGGGTGGCCTTAATGCTCAACGGGTCTTGGCTTTCCAGTGATTCCAAGCCACCTTGCGGCATCGAAAATGGATTGTGGCTAAAGTCAATTTTCCCCGTCGCCTCATCGCGCTCAAACATCGGAAAATCCACAATCCAGCAAAACCGGAAAATCCCCACCTCATTCAACCCGCAGTCTTTCCCCAAGCGCACCCGCAGCGGGTTCAAAATCTTGTAAATCGCTGGCGTTTTCCCAGCAATAAAGAAGATGACCCCACCCTCACCAACCCCCGCCCGCGCAAACATCTCACGTACCTGCGCCTCGCTCAAAAACTTGGTCAGTGGGCCACCAAAAGCTCCTTCTTTCCAGCTAATATAACCTGGTGCCGCCGGCGCCCCCAGCTCCTCCTGCGCCCACTTGCCAATGCTATCAAACCAACTGCGCGGCTGGGCAGCAGCCTTAGGCACGCCAATCATCCGCACATGCCCACCACCGCTCACAATATTCTTAAACACCCCAAATTCACTCGCCGCCCATACATCACTCACATCAATAATTTTCAACGGGCAACGCAAGTCCGGCTTGTCACAAGCATAGTCCAGCATCGCGGTGTCATACGGAATCCGCACCCACGGCGCCGCATCCACCGCACGGCCTTTCTCGTTCCGCCCATTGCCATTCCAGTCCTTAAATTCGGCAAACACCCCACCCAGCACATCTTCTGCCACCGCAAACACATCATCCTGCTGCACAAAGCTCATTTCAAGGTCAAGCTGGTAAAAGTCAGTCGGGCAACGGTCGGCCCGCGCATCTTCATCCCGAAAGCATGGCGCAATCTGAAAATACCGGTCAAACCCACCCACCATCAGCAGCTGCTTAAACTGCTGCGGCGCTTGCGGCAGCGCATAAAATTTCCCCGGGTGCAAACGGCTCGGCACCAAAAAGTCGCGCGCGCCTTCCGGGCTACTGGCGGTCAAAATCGGCGTCTGATATTCCCGAAACCCCTTCGCCCACATCCGCTGCCGAATACTCGCAATCACATCACTGCGCAAATGGATGGTCTTCATCACATCCTCGCGCCGCAAGTCCAAAAACCGGTGCTGCAGTTTCAAGTCTTCTGGCACACTCTCATCGCTCAGCGCATAGGGCAGGGGGTCAGCGCGCCCCAGCACCACATGGCTCTTCACCACCAGCTCCACTTCGCCAGTTGGCATGTGCGGATTGGTCAACCCCTCACCGCGCAAAATCAAAGCGCCACTTACCTTAATCACACTCTCAAGTCCGGTGTGGGTAATCGCCTCAATCACTTCAGGCCCCACTTCCTCGGGCTTAAATACCACCTGCACAATCCCGCTGGTGTCGCGCAAGTCAATAAATACCACGCCACCATGGTCGCGCCGCCGGAAAATCCACCCCGATAAAGTAAAGTTCCCACCCACATGCCCCGCCCGCAAATCCCCACACAGCATATCCCGATACACCTTATTCAAAGGCAAATCTTGCAATTTCGGGGCCTGTAAGCGTGCACTAGCAGCGGTCATCGTTCATTCTCCTGTATAAAAAGCGCACCATGCGCTGTATTCAGGCGCCACCGTGCCAACAGGGGCTTGACGTGTCAAGCCATTCCCGCCAATCCTAGCAAGCCATGAACCAACCCGCCAACCAACCCAACCCACCCCCCCCAACCGAATCTTCGGCCACATCCCCCCTCTTGGCCAACGCCAAATGGGCCTTGCTCGCCGTGGCAGGCGTGGCCTTTGCCGCCATGCTGTGGGCCATGTTCGGCGGCAGCAGTTCGTCTCCGCAACCAACCGACTACGCCACCTATACCCCCCCCACCCCGGCCTACGAAAAAACCTACCCTGGCCAAATCTTCACCGCCCGCACCCCCCCGCGCGCCCTTATTTATTCCAACCCCGAAGGCATGGCCGCCACCACCTTCAAAGCCCTTACGCCCGCCGACCTCAAAAACATCCCCAAAGGCGGCGTCATCAGCGCCACCAGCCAAGAACTCATCGCCTACCGCCAATTCCTCGCCCAACGTGGCTACAGCTGGTCACCCGAAGGCTTTCTCTCCGCCGCCCGCAAAGGCGATGTCCCCGCGCTTAAAGCCTATCTGCTCGCGGGCATGAAACCCACCACCCGCAACAGTTTCAGCAGCACCGCACTCCATGCTGCGTCGGAAGCCAACCAAATCGATAGCGCCAAATTGCTCATCGCCGCAGGGGCCGACCTCGAAGCCACCACCACCAATTTACTAACCCCCCTCCACCGCGCCGTCGCCCAAAATCTCCCCGCCATGGTGCAACTGCTGCTCACCGCGGGCGCCAACACCCAAGCTACTACGCTGGAAGGCTGGACGCCGCTGTTTTTCTCAGTCGATAGCAACAACCAAGCCATCATGGAAGCCCTCCTCGCCGCCGGCGCCAACCCGAATGTGACGGATAGATTCGGCAACACACCATTAATGCTCGCCACCCGCAAAAACTACATCACGCTGGCCGAAAGATTGCTGGCGCTGGGCGCGAATATTAACGCACCAGACCTCACTGGCGCCACCGCACTCCATTATGCCGTCGGCGGCGGCTTCTTCCAACTCACCAAAATGCTGCTGGAAAACGGCGCGAAGGCCGACGTCCGCAACCGCAACGGCCTCCTCCCCATGGATTTAGCCTTGGCGAATCAAGACCTTGCGCTGGCCAACCTCCTCCTCGCCAACGGCGCCCGCCGCAACCAAGTCTTGGGCGGCAAAGATAAAGGCATCAAGCCCCCCGCCGGCAGCACAGTCAAACCCACGCCAAAGGCCACCGAAATCCCCAAACAACAACCCCGCAACCCCCAAACCATCCAACTCGCCCCCGCCGCCAAGCCAAATTCCCGCTAACCCCGTCATCCGGTCATCCGGTCACCCTGTCACCCGGTCATCCGGTCACCGGCATTGCACCGCCGCCACAACACGCACCTTTAACGCGCACTTTTAGGGCGTCCCCCCTCGTAAAACTACGCCCCACCCCGTATGGTCAAACCATGCAGTCTGTCGCCGCCTATTTCGGGTTAGAAAATTCGTCCCAGCTCAACTGGGCGCACCGCATCAACACCCCCAAAAAACTCGCCGCCGCCTGCGCCGATGCCACCCTGCACGTCATGGAGGCCGACATCCAGTTCGGCCAAGGCGATGCCACGCCACTGGTGGCCGATGGTAGTAAGCCGACCGACCTCGATTTGGCCACCTTCCTCACCACCGCCATCCATGCGGGCAAGGCGGTCAAGCTCGACTTTCACAGCGCCGCCGCCATCGAACCCACCCTCGCCACCCTGCGCTTCCTCAAGCCCACCACCCCGGTCATTCTCTATGCCGATGTCTTCATGCTGCTCTCTGGCAAACACGGCGAAAGTTTGGAACCCGAGCAATTCATCCGCCTCTGCCAAACCGCCCTCCCCACCGCCCTCATCAGCCTGGGCTGGAGCCTCAAACGCGTCCACGATGCCGACGGCCGCGTCGAAGACGCCCTCATCCAACAACTTTCCGCCATGGTGCTCCAGCGCCTCGGCGCCGTCACCTATGGGCTTGAAATCCGCGCCGGCTACACCCCCGGCTGGGAACGCGGCGCGGCCCTCATCCTCGACCCCATGCCCGCCACCATGCCCCCCATCAGCAAATCCCAACCCCAAGCTAAAAACGTCGTCGACATCACCGCCCGCCTCCGCCGCGTCGCCTAATTTTTCCACAACCCCTTGCCACATAACAACTTACGGCGTAAAAGAACCTATCAACACAGGCCTATCAACACAGGAGAAAAACCACCATGACCAAATCCGAACTCATCCAAAAACTCAGCGCCACCCACCCAGACTTGCACGCGAACGACCTTGAAAAACTGGTCAACACCGTGTTTAACGAAATCAGCACCACGCTGGCCGAAGGCGGCCGGGTGGAGCTGCGCGGTTTTGGGGCCTTCAGCGTGCGCCAACGCGCCGCGCGCAAGGGTCGCAACCCCCGCACCGGCGTGTCGGTCAGCGTCCCCGCCAAACGCGTGCCCTTCTTCAAATGCGGCAAAGAACTCCGCCTCCGCGTCAAT
>RFNJ01000021.1 GCA_009927255.1 Pseudomonadota bacterium
CCGATTTTTTGATAGAAAAAAATCGGCCCAGCCATGCCCCGGGGTGACACCGAGGCTGATGGCATGTGCGGCATATTCATGATGTGAAAAGTGTGAGATTAACCAAGAGGAGGATGACGAATGCCAGCAGGTGTTCCGACCATTGATACGACCCATGGGGTGACCAGTGAACAGTGGAGTAATGAGGTTTTTAGCGAGTATTTGGCGCAGAACCCGTTCTTTAACTTTATGGGCACCAATAGCTATAATATTATCCAGGTGAAAGAAGAGCTGACCAAGGCCGCGGGGGATGCGATTACCATTCAGCTGCGTGCTAAGCTAAGCGGTGCCGGTGTGACTGGGATTACCGCGCTGAAAGGTGCTGAAGAGGACTTGGTGTTTTATGACCAGCGCATTTTGGTGGATACCATCCGCCACGGTGTGGTGCTGCGTGGTGAGATGAGTGAGAAACGGGTGGCTTTTGACCTGCGTAACCAAGCCCGCGAAGGGTTGGTAGACTGGGCCAATGACAAGCTGCGCCGCGACTTGATTACCGCGATGACCACCACCAGTGTGGGGCGCGACCGTAGCCGCTACCTTTACGGTGTGACCGATGCCAACTGGCACGCCACCCACGCCACCGCTTTGGCCAACGTGGACAACACCAATGACAAGCTGACCACTGCTTCCATTAGCCGTGCCAAGCGCAAGGCTTTGCTTGAGGGGCCACGCAAAGTGCGGCCTTTCCAGCTGCGTGATGGCAACAAGGTTGAGGAAGTTTATGTGCTGTTTGCCCACCCATATGCGGTGCGCGACTTGCTTGCGGATGCTGATTTTAAGGCACTGAACACGTATATTCCGACCACGTTGGGTGACAGTGTTTTGGTGCATGGCCAGCGCTATAAGGGCATGTGGGACGGTGTGATGATTTATGAGACCGAGATGCCGATTTTGGCGACGGCGGGTGCCGGTGGCATTGCGGTGACGCACAACGTGCTGTGCGGCGCGCAGGCTTGCGCGGTGGCATGGGGCAAGCGCACCAACTACAAAGAACAGGCCGATGACTATGGCCACCAGAATGGTTTTGCGATTGATGAAATTCGCGGGATTAACAAGCTGGTGTTTAATGGGGTTGACCATGGCATTGTGAATCTGTTTACAGCCGCTGTGGCGGATT
>RFNJ01000020.1 GCA_009927255.1 Pseudomonadota bacterium
TTGTATTGTATAATATTTTTGGGTTTGGGTGGCAAGGTGTGGTTTTTGGGGTGCGGGGGGCGGGGGAATTTGACTATGGCTAGGGGTGGGGCTGGACTTTTCAGTTTGGATACACTATATGGTGTGGTATGAAGTGCCCATTTTGCAGCCACGAAGACACTCAAGTGAAGGATAGCCGCCCGAGCGATGATGGGCGGACGATTCGGCGGCGGCGCGAGTGCCCGCAGTGTGACCGGCGGTTTACCACCTTTGAGCGCTTTCAGGTGCAGCAGGTTTTGGTGGTAAAAAAAGATGGCCGCAAAGAGCTGTTTGACCGCGAAAAGCTGCTGAAAAGCATCCACACCGCGTTGCGCAAGCGCCCCGTGACCCAGCAGCAAATTGCTGAAATGGTGAGTGATATTGAGCAACAATTGACCGAAAATGGCCGCAGCGAAGTGGCCAGCCGTGAAGTGGGCGATGCGGTGCTGGCCGCGCTGAAGGGCATCGATTTTATTGGCTACATGCGCTACGCCAGCGTTTACCACGATTTTAAAGGCCCAGAAGATGTGGTGGGGCTGTTGCGCAGTGAATAAGCACTTGACGCGGCTAGCTTTTTAGAGGCATGGGTGGTGGATGATGTTAGAAAATGACTTTGCGGATTGGGAGACGGGAGAGGATGCTTTTCCGCTGGACAATGCGCCTTTAACGGGCGATAGCCGCACCGAGGCGCGGATTTGTGCGATTCAGGTGGTGTTCCAAGCCTTGGTGCTGCAGGCTGATGTGGCCGACATGGTGAAGGAATTTAGTGGCCTGAACAAACGCAAGGCCGACCGTAAGTTATTCAAATTGTTGACCGATGAGTTGGCTTTGGGCCTGCCGCGCTACACCACCATGGTGCAGGCCGAGCTGCGCGAAGAGTGGCCGTGGGCCCGGTTGCAGGCGGTTTTGCGCGCCATTTTGTTGGTGGCGGCGGCGGAAATGACCGTTAACCCCAGCGTGGGCATGCCGATTTTGGCCAATGAATATGTGAACATTGGTAAGGGCTTTTTGGCGGCGGATGAGGTGGCTTTTGTACATAAAATGCTGGAGATTTTGGGCAAGAAGGTGCGGGGGTAGGTGCTTGCCAGCCCACATGGACGACCACTAGATATAGTAGTTGGGTTTGGGTGTTTTTTGGTGGTGTTTTGGGGCGGATGTCACACTGTTTAGCGGGTGTTTGGTGGGTTGATTTGGGGGTAATTTGGGGGTGGTTTTTTGGGTAAGCGGGTTAATGGGTTCAGGGTGCAGGGTTCAGGGGGGGAT
>RFNJ01000058.1 GCA_009927255.1 Pseudomonadota bacterium
AAGATAGTTTAGATTTGGACAGGTTGGAGGTTGAGGGCGAAGCGTTGGTTGAGGGCTTGGAGAATGTTTTGGTGGACTTGGGCGACGGATTGGGTGGCGTCGATTTTGATGGTTTTGTGGGGGTATTCTTCGAGCAGCTTTAAGTATCCGTTGCGGATTTTTTGGTGGAAGGTGAGGCCTTTGTCCTCATACCGGCTGCCATCTTGGCGGCTGGCGTGGGTATCAGTGGCGCTGCGGGCGAGGCCGACTTCGGCGGGGGCGTCGAGAATAAAGGTGAGGCTGGGCCAGTGGTTGCCGACCACACCGTTGGTGACGGCTTGCACCACGGCTTCATCGAGGCCACCCGCGTAGCCTTGGTAGACGATGGTGCTGAAGGCGAAGCGGTCTGATAGCATCCACACGCCTTCGGCCAGCGCGGGTTGCACCACTTCAAAAATATAAGCGGTGCGGGCGAAGTTGTAGCCGCAGAGCGCTTGCCATTCGTTGATTTCAGGATACGCATAGCCTTTGAGCAGGGGGCGTAGGAGTTCCCCCACCTTGGTGCTGCCGGGTTCGCGCACGGCGCGGGCGGAGAGCTTGGCGGCTTCCATCGCGCGGTGGAGCAGGGTGATTTGGGTGGTTTTGCCCACGCCTTCGCCGCCTTCCAAGACAATAAAGTGGCCTTTGGCGGGGGTGCGGGTGTTCATGATTTACAGGCCGAACAGGCTGGCCATGGATTGCAGGAAGCGGCCTGCAAAGCCTGCTTGGGCGATGGGGGTTTGGGGCACCAGCGCGGTGGTGAAGGTTTGGCCGGAGGGCAGCGTGAGGGTGATTTCGCCCAGCGGTTTATCGGCGGCGGCGGGGGCCAAAATGGGCTGTTGGTAGGTGATGGTGGCTTTGACTTCGGGCGTGTTGGTGGTGGCGAGGAAGGCGGCCAAGGGTTCGGCCACCGTGAGGTTGGCCATTTTGCTGCTGCCGTGCCAGACGGGGACGTTGGGGACCACGGCATCGCCCACCTTAAAGAAGGTTTTGGTGGCGTAGTTGGCGAAGGCGGTGCGGTAGGCTTGCATGCTTTGGCCTTCGCGCGCGTTGAAGCCGTCGGTGCCCATCACCACTACCACCAGCCGTTCGCCATTTTGCACGGCGGTGCTGGCCAAGTGGTAGCCGGATTCTTCGGTGTGGCCGGTTTTGCCTGCGTCTATCCCCATATCGGCGTGCAGCAGGCCGTTGCGGTTTTGCTGCTTGATGCCGTTGAAGGTGAATTCTTCCATCGCGAGGTAGTGCTTGTATTCGGGGAAGTCGCGGAACAGAGCGGTGAGCAGCAGGCCGACGTCTTGCGCGGTGGTGAGTTGGCTGGGGGATGGCAGGCCGTTGCTGTCGGCGAAGGTGGTGTTATTCATGCCGAGCTCCTTGGCTTTGGCGTTCATCGCTTGGACGAAGCCTTCTTCGGTGCCGCCCAAATGCTCGGCGATGGCGACGCAGGCGTCGTTTCCGCTGACGATGGCGATACCCTTAATCAGGTCTTCCACCGGAACTTGTTTGCCGACTTCCACAAACATTTTGCTGCCGCCCGTGCGCCAGGCTTTTTCCGAGATGTTGACCGGGGTGGTGAGTTGGATTTTGCCGGATTTGAGGGCATCGAAGGTGAGATACAATGTCATGAGCTTGGTGAGGCTGGCGGGGCCCATTTTGACGTTGGCATTCTCGGCAGTGAGCACGGTGCGGGTGGCGGGGTGGTAGACGAACAGGGCACGGTAGGCGGGAGTTGTGGGTGAAATTGCTGCGGCTTCTTGAGCGAGTGATGGTGCGACAATGGCTTGATTGAGTGCGAAGGCGGTGAGGAGCAGGGCGAGCAGGCGGGGCATGTTTATTCTTCCACTTTGATTTGCGCGGCATTAAAGCCTGATTGGATGATTTTTTCAAGCGCGGCGTCGGCATCGGCAATGCTGCGGAAGGGGCCGGCGCGCACACGCAGCAATTGCTTGCCTGCGGCCATCACCGCGTTGGTGTGGGCGGTGGGGTAGAGTTTGCCGAGTTCCAATTGCTGGGCGGTGGCGCGGTTGGCATCGGCGAAGGCGCCGATTTGCACGTAGACCCGCGTACGTTGTAGGGGTTCGCTATCGGTCACCACACGTTTTTCAAACGCGGGAGGTTTGGGCAGGCTGGTGGCGGGGGGTGGGACTTGGTTTTCGGCAGTCTTTTCCTGTGGCTTGAATGCGCCGAGGTCTTCGCCTTCGACACTTGGAGGCACCACGGTTGGCAGGGTTTCGGCGACTTCATCGTTGCGGCCCATCGGGTTGGCGGGTTTGGCGCTGCGCCAGCTGCTGCCGCCTTGGTGGAAGGCACCGCCGATGGCTTCGACCAGCACCGGGGCCGTGCCGTTGCGGACGACGCCGAGGCTTTGGGCGGCGGCGTAGGAGAGGTCGATCACGCGGCCCCTTGCGAAGGGGCCGCGGTCATTGATTTTCACCACCACGCTGCGGTTGTTTTCCAGGTTGGTGACGCGGGCGATGGTGGGCAGCGGCAGGGTGCGGTGGGCGGCGGTGAAGGCGTACATATTGTAGCATTCGCCGTTGGCGGTGGCGTTGCCGTGGAAATCGGAGCCGTACCAACTGGCGATGCCTTTTTCGGAGAAATTGGTGCTGGTGCTGATGGGGGTGTAGCGGATGCCGTCGATGAGGTAGGGGTTGCCGATTTTGGGGTCGCCCACCGTTTTGCAGCTTTGCATTCTTCCGGCTTTTTTGATGAAGTGGCTGCCGACCATGATTTCGCTACAGCCCGCCGCCAGCAAGGCGATTGTGGCGATGAGGAGCGTGGTGAGGGAGGATTTGGCCATGGCGTATGCTACCTGTTTGTGGGGGCTGGTTCAATGCTTTCGGCCAGCGCTAAGACAGCGTAGGCGAAATAGCTGGAGTTGTTCCATTTGAGCAGGACATCGAAATTGGGGCCGAGCAGGTAGGCGGGGCCGCCGGCTTGGGGGTGGTAGTAGCGCCAAGGCCCCTGCCCTGCCCCATGAGGAACCACAATTTTGGCGGTTTTGAGTTGGGCGGTGGTGAGGGGTTGAGAGAGGCCACGGCTGTTGAGTTGGAGAATGTTATGGGTGGAGGTGTTGGTGAGCAGGTGGCGCCAGGGTTGGTTTTTCTGCCAGCCCAGGGCTTGTAAAAAAGCGGCGCTGCTGGCGAAGACGTCGTCTTCGTTGCGCCAGATATCGGCTACACCATCGCCGCTGCCATCCCGGCCATACTTAAGATAGTTGCTGGGCATGAATTGGCATTGGCCCATGGCGCCGGCCCAGCTGCCTTTGAGTTCGGTGGGGGAGAAGTTCTTTTTTTCCAACACTTCAAGGGCGGCGAAGGTTTCGGCGCGGAAGTAGGCGGGACGGTTGCTTTGCCAGGCCAGCGTGGCCAAGGCGGGGATAGTTGGGATATTCCCTGTATTTTGGCCGAAGCTGGTTTCGATTCCCCACAGCGCCACCAGCACGCTGGCGCTGACGCCGGTTTCGGCTTGGATTTTGGCCAGTTGGTGGCGGTGGGCGTTAAAGTGCTGCTGGGCCAAGCGCACGCGGTTAGCGCTGAGCATCGGGCCGACGTAGCTAGCAAAGGTGCGGGTGAATTCGGGCTGGGATTTGCTGGCTTTTACGACACTTTCCAGCGGTTGAATGCCGTTGGGGAAGGAGGCGTCGAGGAGTTGGACATTCAGGCCTTTTTGCTGGGCTTCGCTGCGGAGATTTTGGTAGAAACTTTGGAAACTTTGGGGGTTTGTTTGGTGTGGACTTGGTGATTTTTCGGGGGTGGAATGGAGCTGATTGCAGGCGACGAGGAAG
>RFNJ01000157.1 GCA_009927255.1 Pseudomonadota bacterium
TGTGCTGCGCTTTTGGGAAAGCAAATTCCCCACCTTGCAACCGCTTAAGCAAAGTGGTGGGCGGCGGTTTTACCGGCCTGATGATGTGAAATTGCTTATTTATATTAAAGGTTTGCTTTATGAGCAGGGCTATACCATACGCGGCGTGCAAACAGCCCTCAAGCAAACCAAACCCAAACAACTGCGTGAAGTTTTACAAAATATGCCCATGACACCCGCACAAATCGGCGGCGCCCTGCGCGAAATTGCCAGCCTGCTGCGCGACGTGCCGCCGCTCAATCGGGGGTGAACATGGGCCGGGGGTGGATGGCATTCTTTCTAACTCTAGCAATCATCATCGGCGCCAGCATCGTGGTCGCACCTGCCAGCGCCCAAGAAGGCTGGTTCAAGCTACCTTTCGCTGGAGTCGTCAGCGGCAGTCGCCCGGTCGGTGTGGCCAATCCCGCACGCACCAACGGCGCCGCCGTGATGGAACAACTCCGCGCCACCAACATGGGCCAAGAATTCAAAGCCGCCCGCGTGCTGTGGCTCGATAAACAAACCAACCGCCGCCAAACTTTGGTACTGCAGGCGGATGTCGCCCAAGACGTTGGCATAACCACCACCAACGGCAGCCCGCTCAGCCTTAAAATGGTGCGCTGTTTGGCCGATTACGGGGCGATGGGTGGCCAAGTTTTGGGGCAGGATGTTGCATGGCTAGAAGTGCGCGAAAAAGGCCGCGAAGTGCCATGGTTTGCGGGCTGGATGTTCAATACTTACCCTGAAGTGGCGACGCTGGACCATCCGCGTTACCATTTGCAAGTGCTGGGTTGTGGTGAGCAGCCGCGCAAACGGGGGGGGATGCTGCGCCCGCAATCGGCAGCCAGCGGGGCAGGGGCTGGTGATGCACGCGACAGTGAGGCGCCGGGGCAGGATAGTGAGGCGCCGAGTGATGATCCATTCTATGTGCCCGGTGTGGCGCCAGCGGAGGTGGAGCCACAGGCGGGGCCTGTTCCTGCTGCGCCTGCGTCTGCTTTGCATGAGTTGATGGATGGGCGGTAGAGGTTATAGGTATGAGGCCATAGGTATTAGGTGATAGGTGTTAGACAGGTGTTTTTTGCGCTGGAATATGCGGGATGTATCGGCTATTGTGGGCTGATTCGTTGATTTTTAGGATGAAAGGGTATGGTTATGCGGCGGAGTGAGTATTTTATCCCGATGTTGCGGGAGGTGCCCAGTGAGGCGCAGGTGGTGAGCCATCAGTTGATGCTGCGGGGGGGGATGATTCGGCAGTTGACCAGCGGGATTTATAACTGGTTGCCGCTGGGGTTGCGGGTATTGCGCAAGGTGGAGAATATTATCCGTGAGGAGATGGATGCGGCGGGGGCCCATGAAATTTTGATGCCCGGCGTGCAGCCTGCTGAACTGTGGCGCGAGACGGGCCGTGATGAGAAATATGGCGCGGAGCTGCTGCGCTTTAAAGACCGTAATCAGCGCGACTGCGTGCTGGCGCCGACCCATGAAGAGGTGGTGACGGATATTTTCCGCAAGAATGTGCGGAGTTATAAAGAATTGCCGCTGAACCTTTATCAGATTCAGTGGAAGTTCCGTGATGAAATTCGGCCACGGTTTGGCTTGATGCGGGGGCGCGAGTTTTCGATGAAAGACGCCTATAGCTTTGATGTGAGCCGCGAGGCCAGCCTTGCCGCTTATGACAAGATGTTTAAGGCTTATTGCCGGATTTTTGATCGGCTTGGGTTGCAGTGGCGCGCGGTGGTGGCCGATAGTGGGGCGATTGGTGGGAACTATAGCCATGAGTTTCAGGTTTTGGCGGACACGGGTGAGGATACGTTGCTGTTTGACCCTGAGGGGGATTATGCGGTGAATATTGAGAAATTTGATGCCGCCACCGCGCCCAAGCCGCGTGAGAAATTGGTGGAGAAGAAGGGGATTGAGGTGGGGCATTGCTTCCATCTTGGCACCCTTTACAGCGAGAAGCTGGGCGCCAATGTGGTGCTGGAAGATGGCAAGAGTGTGCCGGCGGTGATGGGCTGCTATGGTATTGGCGTGAGCCGCGTGGTGGCGGCCGCGATTGAGCAGTGCCATGATGCGGCGGGGATGATGTGGCCTGCCGAAATTGCGCCATTTGATGTGGGTTTGATGACCTTACGCAAGGGCGATGCGGCGTGTGAGGCTTTGGCCGCGCAGCTTTATGCCGACTTGCAAAAGATGGGCAAAACCGTGCTGTTTAACGACCGTGATGCCAGCGCGGGCGAGAAGTTTGCCGAGATGGATTTGCTTGGCTTGCCGTGGCAGGCGATTGTTGGGCCGAAGAATGCCAAAGAAGGGATTGTGGAGTGGAAAAATCGGCAAACCGGCGAGAAGCTGATGCTTCCCGCCGGTAAGGTGCCTTTTTGAAAGGCCGTTTGAGAGCTACTTGAGAGCCAAGTGTTTGAGCAGGCGGTGGATGTAGTTTCTGATCATCACCATACCTTGACCGCCGACCGCATAAACCAGCAAGAGAACGAATAGCCCGAGCAGTGTATGAACGTAGAGACTGGCTAGGAAGATGATTGCCAGCCCGCCTAAGGTAGTAAAGTTGGCTAGGGTTTGGTCTTCAGGCTTTTTGGGGGGTAGATTGGTGGGCATGTTGGCCTCCGTGAGTTAGCGAACAAAGAAGACAACGGCAACGATGATGAGCACTAACAGCACCGGGAGACCGTTGACGAGCACGACCTCCAGACTATGACTTTTGATGCGCCGCTTCCGGTTATTGGGCATGGGGATTCTCCGAGTGTGGGAGGAAAACGCGAGGCAAGTTCAGATAGCATTGCTGCTTGATGTTGATTAACACAGCTTGGGTTTTTATGCTAGGGTGCGGGCTATGAACATAGCAAGTGGTTTTGTGCCGGTGATGGTGCGGCGGTATTTGGGCAGTCGGCGGGGGTTTACGCGGGTGGTGACGGCGTTTAGTGTTTTGGGGATTACTTTGGGTGTGGCGGCGTTGTTGATTGTTTTGGCGGTGATGAGTGGGTTCCGCACCGAGTTGATGAGCCGGATTTTGGGTGTGAGTGGCCATGCGACGTTGGAAGTGGCGGGACTTGAGTTGCCTCAGGCACGGTTGCTTGCAGCGGAATTACGGCAACTTAACGGTGTGGTGAGTGTGGCGCCGTATGTAAGTGGCCAAGTGATGGTGAGTGCGGGCGGGCGGGCGACGGGGGCGATGGTGCGCGGGGTGGAAGGCAGTTTTTTGGCGGATGTGCAGACGCATACGGGGTTGAAGTTGGAGGTTTTGGGAGATGATTTAGGGGCGCCGCAGGCGGTGCTGCTGGGGCAGGGGTTGGCGGCGAACTTGGGGCTGTTGCCGGGGAGTGGGGTGACGCTGATTTCACCCGCAGGGGCGCGGACGGTGGCGGGGTTTATTCCGCGCACCGCGCAGCTTGGCGTGGCGGGGATTTTTAGTGTGGGGATGGTGCAGTTTGATAATGGCTTGGTGGTGGGGCGCTTGGAGGATATGCAGGCGTTTTTGCGACGGGGGAGCATGGTGGATGCGCTGGAAATACGGGTGCAAAACCCGCAAGACATGGCGGCGGTGAATGAGCAGATTGCCAGTGTTGCCAGCCGTTATGCGGCGGTGCCCAGTGATGTGATTGTGACGCCGTGGCAGGCGAGCAATGGTGAGTTTTTTAGGGCCTTGCAAGTGGAGCGCATCACGATGTTTATTATTTTGAGCCTGATTGTGCTGGTGGCGGCGTTTAATATTATTACCGGCCAGATGATGCTGGTGAATGACAAGCTGGCGGATATTGCGATTTTGCGCACGATGGGGGCGACGCGGGGGCAAATTCGGCGGATATTCTTGTTTAACGGCCTGCTGCTGGGGGGGCTTGGCACGCTGGGCGGCATTGGGTTGGGGGCGGTGGTGATTTTTAATATGACCGAGCTGGTGCGGGGGATTCGGGCCTTAACCGGCGTGGATTTATTCCCCCGCGATGTTTATTTTTTGAGTGATTTGCCGAGCCGCCTGAGTGCACTGGACATGGCGAGTGTGGTGGCGATGGCGATGATTTTGACGGTTTTGGCGAGTTTGTACCCCGCTTGGAGAGCATCGAAATTTGATCCTGTTGAATTGTTGAGGAGAGGCTAAATGAACGTGCTGGAACTGGCGGGGATTGAGCGGTGGTATGACGCTGAGGGGGGGCAGCGGGTGCAGGTTTTGCGCGGGGTGGATTTGGTGATTCCGGCGGGTAAGGCTATTGCGATTGTGGGGCCGAGTGGGAGTGGTAAGAGCACCTTGCTGCATGTGGCGGGTTTGTTGGATAAGCCAAACCGTGGCACGGTGCGCTTGGCGGGGCGGGATATTGCTGGTTTAGATGATGACGCGGTGGCTGGATTGCGGAACCAGGCGTGTGGATTTGTGTATCAGTTTCATCATCTTTTGCGCGAATTTACGGCTTTGGAGAATGTGGTGATGCCAGCCAGAATAAGTGGGGTGGTGAATGGTGAGCAGGATAAACGGGCGTTAGATTTGCTGGAGAAGGTGGGGCTGGCGGCGCGGGTGGGGCATTATCCCAGCCAGCTTTCGGGTGGGGAGCAGCAGCGGGTGGCTTTGGCGCGGGCGTTGATGAATAATCCGCAACTGCTGCTGGCCGATGAACCGACGGGCAACCTTGACCCGCAAACGGCCGATGAGGTGGTGGACGTGCTGTTTAATTTGATTGAACAACAGGGAATGAGTGCGCTAATTGTGACGCATAATATGGCGTTGGCGAACCTTTGCCATGCGGTTTATCGGATGGAAAGTGGGGTTTTGAGTGAGTGAGATTTTGGATAAATAAAGTGGGTTTTTGGTGGGGGGTTTGTTAGGATGGCAATATGACGGGGCCGAGGTTTATTCATTTGACGTGCAAGAGCAGTTTTAGCCTGCTGGAGGGGCTGTTGCCGGTGAAGAAGCTGGCCAAGGTGGCGGCGGGGCATGGCTTTGCAGCTTTGGGCGTGACCGACCTTGGCAATATTTTTGGTGCGGTGGAGGTGAGTAAGTATCTGCCCGATGCCGGTGTGCAGCCGCTGCTGGGGTGTGAGTTACGGGTGAGCGGTGTGGATGGCAGCGTGGCGGGGATGCTGACGTTTTTGGTGCAGGATAACCAAGGCTGGCGCAATTTGGCGCGGCTGGTGAGTGAGGCTGAATTGGCCAAGGCCAGCAAGGGTGAGGCGGTGGTGGCGGTGGCGCGGGTGGCGGAGTTATCGACGGGATTGATTGTGTTGAGTGGGGCCTATGGCCGTGGTTTGGCGGCGCAGGCGTTGCGCTGTGGGCGGTTGGCTGTGGAATTGGCGCCGTTGGTGGCGGCTTTGGGGGATCGGTTTTATGTGCAGTTGGAGCGGCATGGTGTGACGGGTGAGAAGGAGGTTGAAGCGGCGTTGCGGGCGTGGGCGGCGGAGCATGATGTGGCTTTGGTGGCGACCAATGATTGCCGCTTTGCCAAGGCCAGTGATGTGGCGGCGTTTGAAGTTTTGGTGGGGATTGGTGATGGCACGACGATGGATGATCCCGCGCGGCGGCGATTTACCGCCAATCACCATGTGCGCAGCGAGGCAGAGATGCTGGCGGCTTTTGCGGATATTCCTGAAGCGTGCGCCAACACCGTGGAGATTGCGCGGCGCTGCGGGTTTTTGATTCCGCCGGTGAATGTGAAGCAGATGTTTATGCCGCGTTGGGAATTTGATGGCGATACGCCGGTGGCAGAGGTGATTGGGCGGCAGGCGAAGGAGGGATTAGCAAGACGGATTCAGGGATTCAGGGATTCAGGGATGCAGGGTAAGATGGATGTTGAGGTGTATTATAAGCGGTTGGAGGATGAGCTGGCGATTATTTGCAGCATGGGGTTTGCGGGGTATTTTTTGATTACGTCGGATTTTATTCGGTGGGCGAAGGGCCAAGGGATTCCGGTGGGGCCGGGGCGGGGGAGTGGGGCGGGCAGCCTGGTGGCGTGGGCGCTGGAGATTACCGACCTTGACCCGATTCGATGGGATTTATACTTTGAGCGGTTTTTGAACCCAGAGCGGGTGAGTTTGCCGGATTTTGATATTGATTTTTGCCAAGACCGCCGCGATGAGGTGATTGACTACGTGCGGCGGCGGCATGGCGAAGCGCGGGTGGCGCATATTATTACCTTTGGGACGCTGAAGGCGCGGGCGTGCTTGCGCGATGTGGGGCGCGTGCTGGGGCTTGGCTATAACTTTGTGGGGCAGATTGCCGGGTTTATTCCGGAAGGGGCCAATCCGCCGCCGATTGCCGAAGTGCTGGAGAGCGATGAGCGTTTGCGCGCGCGCTATGAGGCGGAAGAGGATGTGAAGCGCTTGGTGGACACGGCGCTGGAGCTGGAGGGGTGTTATCGGCACGCCAGCACCCACGCCGCGGGGTTGATTATTGCCGACCGTGATTTGGCGGAAGTTTGTGGCTTGTTTGTGGACCCGCGCAGTGGCACACCGGTAACGCAATTTTCCATGAAAGATGTGGAATATGCGGGGTTGGTGAAGTTTGACTTTTTGGGGCTGAAGACGCTCTCCATCATTCGGGCGGCGGAGGAGATGGTGCGCGTACACCAGCCCACCTTTGCGATTGCTGATGTGCCGCTGGATGATGCGGCTACTTTTGCGATGCTGAAGCGCGGGGAGACGTGTGGGGTGTTCCAGATTGAAGGTGCGGGGATGACTGAATTAACCCGCAAAATGAAGGCGGACAACATGGAGGCGCTGAGTGCGCTGATTGCGTTGTATCGGCCGGGGCCGATGGAGTTGATTCCGCAATACCTTGATGTGCGGCTGGGGCGGAAGGCGGCGGAGTATCCGCACCCGTTGCTGGAGGAGACGCTGAAGGTGACGTTTGGGATTGCGGTTTACCAAGAACAGGTGATTCAGATGGCGCGGGTTTTGGCGGGGTATAGCTTGGGCCAAGGTGACATGTTGCGGCGGGCGATGGGCAAGAAAAACCCCGCGGAAATGGCCAAAGAGCGCAGCAAGTTTGTGGCCGGGGCGGCGGCGTGCCATGGCATTGCCGAAGACGATGCCAACCGGATTTTTGGCTTGATGGAGACGTTTGCGGGCTATGGGTTTAACAAGGCGCATAGCATGGCGTATGCGTTGATTAGTTACCAGACTGCTTACTTGAAGGCCAACCATTTGCGCGAGTTTATGGCGGCGACCATGACCTATGACCGTGGCAACCATGATAAACTTTTGCGCTATAAGGAAGATATGCTGAAGCTGGGCGTGGGCTTGCTGGCGCCGGATGTGAATGTGAGCGGCGTGTTTTTTACGGTGGAGGGCAAGGATATTCGCCATGCCCTGAGTGCGCTGAAAGGCGCGGGGGAGGAGGCCATGCGTTTGCTGGTGGCGGAGCGGGAGAAGAATGGTGCATTTAAGAATGTGTGGGATGTGTTGGCGCGGTTGGAGCCGCAAGTGTTGAACAAGCGCCAGCTGGAAGTTTTGGTGAAGGCCGGGGCGTTGGATGGGCTTGAGAAGCGCCGCGAGTGGCTGCTGGGGAACATGGACGTGCTGCTGGCCTATGGGGCGGCGTGTGTGGAGGCGCGCGCCAGTGGGCAGGGTGATTTGTTTGGCGGTGATGGCGGTGGCAAGGTGGACCATGCGCCTTACCTAGCGGCGTGCAAGGCGGTGGAGCCATGGGATTACTTGCTGCGGTTGCAGTATGAGGCGGAGGCGGTGGGGTTTTATTTAAGTGCGCATCCGCTCAGTGCTTTTGCCGATGAAATGCAGCGGTTGGTGGGCCTTAAGCCGTTGGCGGAACTGGAGGAATTTGCCCAGCAAGGTGGTGGGGCGTGTAAGGTGGCGGGGATTGTTTTGAATATTCGGGAAATGAAGACCAAAAAGGGCGACCGCATGGGCATTGCGCTGATGAGCGACCCGAGCGGGCAGGGGGAGGTGGCGTTCTTCCCCGAAACCTATGCCGCCTGCCAGCAGTTGCTGGAAAGTGGCAAGCCGCTGGTGGTGGCAGTGAAGGTGGCCAGAGATGGCGAGCGCTTGCGGGTGGGCGCCGATGTGGTGCGGCTGCTGGAAGAGATGCTGGGTGAGCGGCCAGAATTGGTGATTACGGTGCAGAACCCCGCCATTATGGCGCGGGTGAAGGGCATGTTGGATGGCGCCAGCAGCGGGCCAACCGCGGTGCGGTTGGTGGTGCCCAGCAGCCATGGCGATGCGGTGCTGCGGCTGCCGCGCAAGCTGGGGGTGAATTCGACGATGTTGGCGAATTTAAGAGGGCTGGAGGGGGTGGGGGTAAGATGAGGATAATAGGTATGAGGATATCAGGGTATCAGGTGTAAAAAACCACCCCCATTCCATTGCTGGAACGGGGGGGACTGGCGCGCACGCCAGCCGGGATATAAAGTTCCACAGGATGGCTACCAGAGTGGGCAGCTTGTGCTACTGGGTGATCTTACTGCACGGTTGCAACAAGATTCCCATCATAGGCTCTGAGGTACTTCTGCCCGTGCACCACACGACCTACAATGAGCGGTTAGGCTTTTCGGTTTGGCGTGGGATGGGAAACGTAAGTGGGCTTTTGGCCCAGAATGATGGTGCTTTTTAGCTGCGGGGGGTGGGGGTGTCAAGGGTGTGATGTTTGGGGGGGTGTTGACGCCGTTGTGCGGTGCAGCGTAGAGTGTGAAAAATAGTTATGTAAGAACAAGAAAGACCCCTGTGAATGGCGAATGTGGTGAAATTGGCAAAAGGCAATGCGGGCGCGGCCCAAGGCAACAGCGGGGCGGGAGTGCAAAAGGGCGGTGGTGACAACACCATGACCGTGACCTTGCCGTTATTAAAAGGCACCGTGGGGCCGAATGTGGCGGATGTGCGGGCGCTTTATAAGAATCATGGCGTGTTTACCTATGACCCCGGCTTTATGAGCACGGCGGCGTGCCAGAGTGGGATAACGTATATTGATGGGGATAAGGGGGAGTTGCTGTATCGGGGCTACCCCATTGAACAACTGGCGGAAAAGAGCACTTATTTGGAAGTGTGCTATTTGCTGCTATTTGGTGAGTTGCCCAACCGCAGCCAGCTGGAAGAATTTGAGAATATCGTGATGGACCACACCATGGTGCATGAGCAGGTGGCGACATTTTACCATGGTTTCCGCCCCGATGCGCACCCGATGAGCATTTTGTGCGGGGTGACGGGGGCTTTGGCGAGTTTTTACCATGACAGCCTGGATATTCATAACCCACGGCACCGGGAAGTGACGGCGTATCGGCTGATTGCCAAGATGCCCACATTGGTGGCGATGGCGTATAAGTATAGCGTGGGGCAGCCGTTTATGTACCCTGACAACAACCTGAGCTATGCGGGCAACTTTTTGCGGATGATGTTTGCGGTGCCGACCAAGGATTATGAGGTGAACCCGGTGGTGGAGCAGGCAATGGACCGGATTTTTACGTTGCATGCCGACCATGAACAAAACGCCAGCACCAGTACGGTGCGCTTGGCGGGCAGCAGCGGGGCCAACCCGTTTGCTTGCGTGGCAGCGGGAGTGGCGACGTTGTGGGGGCCGTTGCATGGCGGCGCCAATGAGGCGGTGCTGAAAATGCTGCAAGAGATTGGCCACGAGCGGAATGTTCCAGCCTTTGTGGAGAAAGCCAAAGATAAGCTGAGTGATGTGAAGCTGATGGGCTTTGGCCACCGCGTTTATAAGAACTTTGACCCGCGTGCGAAAATTATGCGCGACGCCTGCCACAGCGTGCTGAAGGATTTGGGCGTGAATGACCCTGCGCTGGGCGTGGCGCTGAAGCTGGAAGAAGCTGCGCTGAACGACCCTTACTTTATTGAGCGTAAACTTTATCCCAACGTGGACTTTTACAGCGGGATTATTTTGCGGGCGATTGGTATCCCGACCCCGATGTTCACCTGCCTGTTTGCCCTAGCCCGCACGGTGGGATGGATTGGCCACTGGATGGAGATGATTGGCGAGCCTGACCAGAAAATTGGCCGGCCACGGCAGCTTTACACGGGGCCGACGCGGCGGGATGTGGTGCCTTTGGGGAAACGATAAGTTTTTGGTGGTTGATTAAGATGGCCCCCAGCCTTCGCTGGGGTGACCGGACTGACGTCCGGTCAGTTTTTGATGAGACTTGGGCGATTCTGTAGACTGAGCACGAGGATGGCACAAAGGGTAGAGAGCAGGCTGCCGGTGAGGATGCCGAGGCGGGCTTGGGGTTGGAGTTCGGGGGCTAATGCAAGATTGGCGATGAAGAGGCTCATGGTAAAGCCGATGCCGCAGATGCAGGCGGTGGCGTAGGTTTGTGGCCAGGAGGCACCCTGGGGGCGTTTGAGGGCGGTGGTTTTTTCCAGCAGCCAAACCGTGCCGAAGATGCCGAATTGTTTGCCCACTACCAAGGCAGCGATGATGCCGAGTGTGGGTGGGGCGGTGAAGGTGGCAAGGGTGATTCCGGCCAAGCTGATGCCGGTGTTGGCGAAGGCGAACAGCGGCAGCACCGCCCAGCGCACAAAGGGCTGGAGGGCGTGTTCCACTTGGTGGGCAGGGGAAGGGCTTTTGGTGGGATTTTTGAGCGGTAGTAGCAGGCCTAGCACCACACCTGCCAAGGTGGCGTGGACGCCGCTTTGTAGGGTGAGCAGCCACATCAGCGCGCCGATGGGCAGGAAGAACAGGAGGCTGCGCAGGCCGGATTTACGGGCGATGATTAAGATAATAGCACAGGCGATGGCGAGCAGGGCATTGGTGAGGGCAAGTTGGCTGGTGAAGAAGATGGCGATGGTGAGGATGGCGAGGAGGTCATCGGCCACCGCCAAGGCGAGCAGGAAGGCGCGCAGGCTGGCGGTGAGGTGGTTGCGCAGCAGGCTGAAAAGGGCGAGGGCGAAGGCGATATCGGTTGCCGCAGGAATGGGCCAGCCTTTGGCAAGCTGCGGGTTGTGGTGGGTGAGTGCCAGAAACATGCAGGCAGGTAGGGCAAAGCCTGCCACGGCGGCGATGAGGGGGCTGAGGGCTTGGCGGGGGTTGCGGAAACTGCCATGCATGAACTCGCGCTGGATTTCGATGCCGATGAGGAGGAAGAACAGGGCCATCAGGCCGTCGTTGATCCAGTGGTGGAGGGATTTGGTGAGGCTAAGAGGTTCGAGGCCGAGGGTGAGGGGGGCTTCCAGCAGATGATGGTAGGCGTGGCCGCCGCCGAGATTGACGATGAGTAATGCGGCGAGGGCGGCGAGGAGTAGGGCGAGGCCGCCGAGGATTTCGCTGCGGTGGGTTGGGAGGTTATGCATGGGGATATGATGAGATGAGTTGCTAGCCATCGCAACCAGAAAGCCGCCTTGCGGCGGCTTCCTTGGTATTTCGTGTATCATCGTTCCATCACTTCTGCAGCGCGAGGCGGCAGAGGCGGTGGCCGATGGGGTCCGCTTTGGCGTATTCGGCGTAGTGCAAGTGGGCACCGATTTGGCCGAGGGGCTTCAAGCGGCAGTTTTCCACATCTACCGTGGACCACAGCGGCTGAACCGCCGGAGTGTGGTAGTGGGTGGAGTGGGCAACTTGCCAGCGCACTTCGGCAAAGACCTGCTTGTTACGGCGGCCGTTACTATACCAATCACGCAGGATTTGCTCGGCCAAGAACTGGGAGAAGACCCAGTGATGGCTTGGCATTTGCGTTGCTGGATGCGGGCGGTTATCTCCCATGAAGCTATACTGGTAGACCGTGCGGCCATTGACCAGTTTCGCTTGGTTGATAACTTCGCAGACCGAGTTGCCATAGGCGCTGTGGAGCGTGCGGTTGAGCACGTTCTGGGCGATGGCGGCTTGATCGGCGTCGTTGCCGCGTTCTCCTTCCCAATACATGGTGATGGCGAGGCACTCCACTTCCTGGTGGAAGGAGGGTGCTTCGGCAGACCGTGCGGGGAAGGCGTTGGCGATAAGGACGTTGATGATGTAGAACATCAACGCAACAGCGCCGAGAGGCAGAGCTAGGAAACGCATACTAAGGCTCCTGAGAAAAAGTGCTGATACGGCCACCATGGCCGTTCCAGATATCGAGATGGGGTGGGGCGTGAGGAAATACAAGATGTGGATATTTTGTGGTATTTTGGTTTTACAAACACAATATGTGGTGTTATGGCCAGCTTTTGGACTTGCTGATAGGTTTTGGGGATGAATTTGGGGTTGATTGATGGTGCTGGCCGGCCTGATGGTTTGGCGGTGCTTGTGCGGCAGAGAATGGCTTTGGCGTTGGCTTTTGGGGCTTTGGTGGGGGCGGGGGGATTTTTTTATTGGCCCGCTGATGTGCCTTGGTTTGTCGGGCTTTGGGCGGTTTCGTTAGGTTTATTGG
>RFNJ01000106.1 GCA_009927255.1 Pseudomonadota bacterium
CACGCCTTGTCGCCATTGGCATGAGAGCGCAGCCCCGCCAAAACCTTGCCCTCGGCATTCATCACCACAATCCCCACATTACGCCGCAACCGCCCTTGCTGGGCCCCGGGCCTGGGCTTGCCACGCCGATGCCGATTCTTCTTCCGCGGCTGCCGCGCAGCCACCAATGTCACATCATCCATACCCCCACCAATCGCACATCTCACCGCCATATACAAGGCAAACCAAAAGGCCTCTCCCCAAAGGGAAGAGGCCTCTCAGCATTCATGTCAAGGGCTTAGGCAGCTTTCACCACCCGAATCCCATTCCGCCAAACCGTCGGTTGCAGCACCGGCGGCTCATCAGTCAGTCCATCCTCCGTCCACTTGAAGAAGAACGGCCCGAAGGCAGCCTTGTTGGTCAGGTAGCGGCCAATGATGATCCCCGCCGCCGGATAGTGATTCTGGTAAGGCATCACAAACGCTGCCGACTTTCCATCAGCAACGCCCAGCTCCTTCCGCACGCGGGCAATGATCATCGCAATCGCCGTATCCAGCAGCACATCATCCCGCTCGCGCGGGCTGTTGCCACTGGCCACATGAGCCCGCCGCGCCGCCCGAATCACTTCGGTCAGCTCAGCCTGCACCTTGGGCGAAAGCACTTTCTCCGCCACTGGTTGGGTCACCGGCTTAGCTTGCACCGGCGCAGGCTTCGGGCGATTGGCCATCAGTTCAGCCAGCCGCCGCTCCAACCACTCCCGACCCTTGGGAGTGTTCAGCACCACCTCCACATAGCTGGCATTCGGCGGATTCTCGCGGAACGTACTGCGGTAGCCGTCGTAGGCCTCCCGCGCCAGCACGGCCGCTTCCGCATGGCTAGCACCTTTGCTAACCAGAATCGGCCGCAGCTTCTCCAGCACCTTGCCCTTCGGCTGAATGGTGTTGGTCGGAGTGACTCCCTTCGGCCGCGCCACCACCTTCACGGTGGGGTTGGCGTTCGGGGCGGAGGCAGCAGCGTTGATTTCCATCTGCATGAGATTTTTCACCGTGAGGTCAATAAACCGGCTCCGTGCCGGCCACGTCTGCCCCATCAGGGAATACCAAAAGTCATAATAAAGATGGAGCAGCCCAACCTAAATAGGGCTCTTCTTATTCTTTGTCAAGTATAGTATACTTATTTTTAATCCCTCCCGTCACCCCCACCAAAACCACACTCCCCGAAAGCCCCCCCAATTCCGCCCGCAAAACATCCAAAGTAGCAGGCAAAGGGTGGCCAATCGCCACCGCAAACCCACGCTTTTTCGCCAACGCCACCGCCTTTTGCAACTCGGCCCGCACCGCCGCCGCCCCTTCTTCGTGGTCTAAAAACACATCGCGACCCAGCAACGGAACTTCCAAGCCCACCGCCGCCTCGCGCACCGCCGTCCGCGCCGCCGTGCGGCTATCCAAAAACAGCAACCCCTCCTCTTGCATCACCTCCAACACCGCACGCATACCTTCAGGCCAGCGGGTAAATTTGCTGCCCATGTGGTTGTTCGCCCCCACCGCAACATCCAGCAATCCCGCCACATTCTGGCGCACACGGCGGCCAATCTCATCCGCCGCCATCCCCACTTTCAGCCCCCCCGGCCCCATTTCCGGCAACACTTCGGTGTCACTCACCATGTGCACCAGTGGCTCCATCGGAATATGCACCAAAATCTCATGCCCCTTCGTCCGCGCCTGCAAAGCTAATTCACGCGTCGCAGCCCCATAAGGCAAGAATGCCAACGTCACCGCCGGCGGCAACTCCGCCAGCGCCCGCTCGCTCAATGCTCGGTCAACCCCCATATCATCAATCACAATCGCCAGCTGCGGCACACCAACCGGCACTTCCCAAACGCCCGCATGCCGCTGCCACCGCGCCATCGGCGCCGTTGCCGTCACCACCTCACTCACCGAAACCACCACCGTCGCCGAATCCACCCCCACCGGCTCTCCCACCACCATCTCCGTCGGCCCAGCGTAAATCGGCACCCCCACCGCCCGCTCCACCGGCAGCAAAGCCTCCCGCTCCACAATCTTTCCCCGCCGCTCAAAGCGCTGCTGCCAGCTCTCACTGCGGCTCAGCATCACCGCCAAAGCCAAACACCCCAGCGCCAGCAAAGCACCACCCCCCACCACCGCCCAAACCCACCGCGGCACCGGCCCCGTCGCTGCGTTCGGCGTTGGCGCCATCAAGCCCCCCTACCGCACCACGGTGGCCGAAGTCCCCGCCCCCGCCGCCATCGTGCTTGTCGGCACCCCCATCAGCATCTTCAGCACCATCACCCCCCGGTCAAGCTGAGCATCCGGCTTGCCGTCCAAGCCTGCCAACGTATCACTCGGGCTCTTCTGCGGCACCGGCGCATAAATCATCGCCGGAATATCCACCCGCTTTTCAGTCGCCGAAACCACTGCCGCCTTACCCGCATCCAAGTGCCCCACCAAGCTGGCTTCGCTCGGCAAATCCGCCTCTTCCAGCTGCACCCGCTCTTGTTCCTTGGTCTTAAACGGCTTGGCCTCAATGTCCGGCGTAATGCCATGCGCCTGAATGCTCTTGCCACTCGGCGTATAATAAAGCGCCGTGGTCAGCCGCATGCCGGTGCCACCAGGTAGGTTAAAGATCGTCTGCACACTCCCCTTGCCAAAGCTCTTGGTGCCCACCACCACCGCACGCCGATTATCCTGCAAAGCCCCCGCCACAATCTCCGCCGCACTCGCGCTGCCATTGTTAATCAGCACCACCAGCGGCTTATTGTTCAGCAAGTCCCCGCTGCGGGCCACATAGCGCGAATCCTGCCCCGCAATCCGCCCCCGCGTGCTCACAATCTCACCCTCGGCCAAAAAGTCATCGGCCACCGCAATCGCTTGGTTCAGCAACCCACCGGGATTATTCCGCATATCCAAAATCAAGCCACCCAACTCGCCACCACCGGCAGCTTTATTGGCTTTGGCCAATTCCTTCAAGTGGTCGCGCAGGCTAAAGTCAGTGTAATCATTAAAGCTGGTTACCCGCACATAACCAATCCCAGCCTCTAAAAGCTTGCTCTTCACCGGCTTCACCTTAATCACCGCCCGCGTAATCACCACGGGGAAGGTGCGCTTCTCACTCTCACGGAATACCACCAGCTTCACCTTGGTGCCGGGCTTGCCGCGCATCTTGTCCACCGCGTCCTTCAGGCTCATGCCCTGCACGTCGTGGTTATCAATCCGGATAATCAAATCCTCGCTCTCCATCCCCGCCGCATCAGCCGGAGTATCCTCAATCGGCGAAACCACCTTCACCAAACCATTGTCCATCGTCACTTCAATGCCAAGGCCGCCAAATTCGCCCTGTGTCTGCTGTTGCAAATCTTTAAAGTCGTCTTCTTTCAGGTATCCACTGTGCGGGTCAAGGCTCACCAACATCCCGTTAATCGCGTTCTCAATCACCTCCGTCTCCGTCACCCGCTCCACATAGCTGCTGCGAATTTTGTCCAGCACATGGGCAAAAACATCCAGCTTCTCATAAACCGCCGGGTCAATCTGCCGCCCCTGCGCATGGCTCAAGGGGGCCACGCCCACCACTGCCATCATCACCGCCACACTTGCCAACCCACGCTTAACATTCACCAGAAAATTCATCATATCCCCGCCTTCTTATTGAATGCCCACCACCCTAAAGGCAAACCCCCCAAACCACAACCCCCGCCCCAACATTTTCTTACCCCCCTCTCTCACGCCCTCTCCCCACCAACATGCAAACCACCCCCACCAAAAGCATCCCCGCAAACAGCCAAAAAAACTGCACCGCCGGATCATAAACCACCTGCAACCCACTATACCGCCGCAGCGTAAAATCCTCCAACACCAACAGGTGCGTCAGCTCCAGCTCCGCCACCACCCGCGCCGCCTGCATCAGCCCCACCCCCGCCGCCAAGCGCGCCTGCTCATCCTTAATTCCCCACAAATACCCGCCACTCGCCGCCTTAAAATCCGCCCCGCCCACCACCGCACTCACCACCCGCCAAAAGTCAGCGCTACTGCCACCCCCCCTATCACCCAAATAAACCGGCCGATACACCACCGTCCCATCCGCCATCCCCCCCACCCGCACGCCATCGGCCACCCCCACCCAATCGGGATAATTCACATAAGCCCGCAGCTGCCGCGCCGGCGCGTCTGGCGGCTGCACCACATAATCCACACTCGGCCCCACATCAGCAGGCCGTACCCCCCGCATCGTCTCTACCGTAAAGGGCCGAAAGTCCAACAGCTCAATCCGCGTGCCATCGGTCAATTTGGTTTCCTCATAAATCCGCGCCGCAAACGGCGTCATCACACCACGCTGCACCTCAATCCCCTGCCCCCACACCTCACTCCCCCCATCACCAAAACTCGCCTGATAAAACACATACTCCCCCACCCGCAAAGGCTTGTTCACCTCCACCTCATGCGCCACGCCATCCACCACCAACCGCGTGGCGTAGCGCTTCGGCATCCCGGTCGGATAATGCTCAATCACAAACTCCTCATTCGCCACTTTAAAAGGCAAAACCTTCGGCGTCGCCTCGCGCCCATGCCACACCAGCGCAATGTTATCCACCTCGCCCTCGCGCAAGTTCATCACCCCACGCCAGCCAATCAACCCACTCACCAACCCGGCAATCGCCACCCCCAACACCCCAAAATGCACCAACAAATACCCCAACCTCACCACCTCAAATTTCTTCAACAACCGCCGCAGATAAATCGGCGCATTGCGCCACAAACACACACTCACGCTCACCAACAGCACCGCCTGCACCGCCAAAAACCACCATGCCCGAAACACATCATGCAACCCAAGCTGCCAAACAACTTGCCCCCAAAACACCCCATATTCCGCCACATAGTCCTGCAACGGCAACCCCTGCACCACCACCGTCCCCAACAAACTCACCAACGCACTAAAAGCCAACAGCCCCACCGCGGTGCGCATCTTGCCCAATTCAGAAATCAACCACCTCATCCACTCGACATCCTTAACAACCTTAATATCCTTAACATCCTCACACCCTTAATTCTTGAGGCATCGCAAAAAACATATCCTCCGCCACCACCACCTTCTCCTCCACCGTAACCTCCCCAAACTTCCCACGCAAAAAGTCCAAAACCTCCTCCACCAATTCCTCTGGCGCACTCGCCGCACTGGTAACGCCAACCGCCTCCACGCCAACAAAATCCACCACCGCCAGCTCCGCTGCCCGCTGCACCAACACCGCCTGCGGGCACCCCGCCTGCAAGGCCGTCTCGCGCAAGCGCACGCTGTTGCTGCTATACGGCGCCCCCACCACAATCATCAGCTCCACCAGCGGCGCCACCACCTTCACCGCTGCCTGTCGGTTAGTCGTGGCATAGCAAATATCCTCCTTGCGCGGCAATTTCAGCCGCGGAAACCGCCGCTGCAACACCGCAATAATCTCCGCCGTCTCATCCACGCTCAAAGTCGTCTGGGTCGCCAGCGCCAGCGGCAGTTCTTCCCAGCCAACCGGCAACACCAACCCCTCCGCCTCCGCCACATCCTGCACCAAAATGCTCTCCCCGTCGGGCAATTGCCCCATGGTGCCTTTCACTTCAGGATGCCCCGCATGCCCCACCATCATAATCTTATGCCCCTGCTTATGCAGCGCGCTGGCGCTGGTGTGCACCTTATGCACCAACGGGCAGGTGGCATCCATCACCATAAACCCCCGCCGCACCCCTTCAGCCACCACCGCCTTACTCACGCCATGGGCCGAAAACAACACCGGCCGCCCCTCCCGCACCGCACTGTCCGGAATCTCATCCAATTCCTTCACAAACACCACGCCCTTGGCCCGCAACCCCTCCACCACATACTTGTTATGCACAATCTCATGCCGCACAAAAACCGGCGCCCCAAACTTCACCAAGCAAGCCTCCACCATCGCAACAGCCCGCACCACCCCCGCACAAAACCCCCGCGGCCCACACAGCAAAACCTTCAAGCTCATACCACCACCCATACACCACCCCACCCCGCCCCAGCAATAAAAAAGGGGGCCACCGCCCCCAATTCTTAGCCCTACTTAACAAACTTCAGGCCCATACTCATCATCCATCTCAGGCGAATCAGCCCCATCCATCACAGCCGCTTTGTCGTCAAGCGTTTTAGTGTCAGGCGCACTTATTTGTGCCTTAGCACCAACCACAGGCCCATACTCATCATTCATCTGGTAAAAATCAATAATATCCGCACAAGCACGATCAAAAAGAATGAACGCTCGATCCACATTATTCCAATACTCAGTTGCCTTTCTGTCCTCCACTTTCAACTGCTCTCCCAATTGAGCAAAAAGCTCTGGATTAGTTATTCTAGCATACTCCCAAGCAGGACCATCACAATCACGTTCGTAAAGCCCATTACGAGCTTCGCTAATACCCGAAACCTTAGCCTTCTGTTCCTCCCACCGTTGCCTTGCTTTAGCTAAATCATCCGCCACCTTTTGTCGTCTTTTTTCCAAATCAGCCAAACACTCCGCATTAGTTACAGGCTTAGCATCCCAAGGAACTGTGTCAATATAACCACAAAAACGTCTGTTCTCATGTGCCAGAATAGCCCCAAGATCAGATTCTGGTGAAACCGTAATTGTTCCCCCCTGGCCACATTGTACAAAGCATTGTTCCTCAACAGCCAACGCATGAGCAGCTTTAACAAATTCACGTATGTCAGCATGATATCCAATACGTGCTAACGTCTCCTTAATCCCAATAACTCTTTTCGTATCCATAATCCATCTCCTCAATTAGTGATCATCACCTTTCCTTATATAATAGTGCTCAAACCTCACCTGACAACCCCCTAAACATCCAAGTTACTGACATTCAAAGCATTATTCACAATAAAATCCTTGCGCGGCTCCACCACATCCCCCATCAGCGTGGTAAAGATCCCATCCGCCACAATCGCATCCTCCACCCGCACTTGCAGCAGCACGCGGTTGTCGGCATTCAGCGTGGTGTCCCACAGCTGCTCGGCGTTCATCTCACCAAGGCCCTTGTAGCGCTGGATTTGCAATCCCTTACGCCCCTCACCCAAAATCGCCGCCACCAGTTCATCCGGCTTGCCCCACGCCTGTTCTTCCTTGGCAACATAAACCCCACCCGCCAATAACGGCTGCAACTCGGCCAACATGCCGCCCAGCGCCCGATACCCCGCCATCGCCAAAGCCCCCCGCTCCAGCGTCTGCCGCTCCGGAATCCCCATCCGCACCCGCTGCAACACCAACCTTGGCGCACCATCACTCGCCTGCGCCACCTCGGCATTCCACGCCGTGGTTTCCGGCTCCAGCACCTTGTTCAGCACGGGTAGCAGCTTATTGGTCAATGCTTTCACGCTCTCAGCACTCTCAAAATCCGCCGCCGCCGCCCCACACTCCAGCAGCGCCCACACCATAAACGATGGCACATACGCCTGCTTCTCAATCCCCTGCACCAACCCCCGCGCCTTGGCCGCCAGCTTAAAGGTCGCCTCCACATCCTTGCCCACCCGCGTCTCGCCGCCGCGCAAACGCACACTCGCCCCTTCCAGCGCACTGCGCGAAAGATAATCCTCCAGCGCCGCATCATCCTTCAAATAAACTTCGCTCTTACCCTTCGCCACGCGGTAAAGCGGCGGCTGGGCAATATAAAGGTGCCCCCGCGCAATCAAGTCAGGCATATTGCGGTAAAAGAACGTCAACAACAGGGTGCGAATGTGCGACCCATCCACATCCGCATCGGTCATGATAATAATCTTATGGTAGCGCAATTTCTCCAAGTTAAAGTCCTCGCGCCCAATCCCCGTGCCCAACGCCTTAATCAACGTCCCCACTTCGGCACTCGCCAACATGCGGTCAAAGCGCACCCGCTCCACGTTCAAAATCTTGCCCTTCAGCGGCAGAATCGCCTGAATGGTACGGTCACGCCCCTGCTTGGCACTGCCCCCCGCACTGTCACCCTCAACAATAAACAGCTCGCACTTGCTCGGGTCTTTTTCGCTGCAATCTGCCAACTTCCCCGGCAAACTCGCCACTTCCAGCGGGCTCTTGCGCCGCGCCAGCTCACGCGCCTTCCGCGCCGCATCACGCGCCACCGCGCTCTCAATCACCTTGTTCACCACCGCTTTGGCGTCAGCCGGATTCTCCTCAAAAAACGCCGTCAGCCACTCCAACACCACATTCTCCACCACCGGCCGCACTTCACTGCTCACCAGCTTGTCCTTGGTCTGGCTGCTAAATTTCGGGTCAGGCACCTTCACACTCAGCACGCAAGTCAAGCCCTCACGCGCATCGTCACCAGTCAAACCAGCCTCCAGCTTGGCCTTCTTCAAAATTCCACTTTCGTCGGCATATTTGTTAATCACCCGTGTCAGCGCGGCGCGGAAACCCACCACGTGCGTCCCGCCATCCTTCTGCGGAATGTTGTTGGTAAAGGGGTAAACATTCTCGCTATACCCATCATTCCACTGCAACGCGCACTCCACCGCAATGCCATCCTTCTGGCCGGTAAAATAAATCGTCTGGCTCATCACACTCGCACGGTTGCGGTCAAGATGCTGCACAAACGCCTTCACCCCACCCTCATAATGCAACACGCTGCTCTTCGCCGCACCGTCCTCACCCACCACCCGCTCATCCACCAGCGTAATGTGCACGCCGCTGTTCAAAAACGCCAACTCACGCAAGCGGTTCAGCAACGTATCATGGTTAAACACCACCTGGGTAAACGTGGCGGTGGAAGGATAAAACCGCACCTCCGTCCCCCGCTCCTGCGTCTCACCCACCTGCTTCAGCGGAAACTTCGGCTCGCCGTCGGCAAACTCCATCATAAACGCCTTACCACCACGCCAAATTTTCAAAACCAACAGGCTCGAAAGCGCATTCACCACACTCACCCCAACCCCGTGCAACCCGCCAGAAACCTTATAGCTGTTCTGGTCAAACTTCCCCCCCGCGTGCAACTTGGTCATAATCACTTCAGCGGCCGAAACCCCTTCCTCGGGGTGAATATCGGTGGGAATCCCCCGCCCATTGTCCCGCACACTCGCACTGCCATCGGCATGCAGCGTCACCGTAATGCGGTCACAATAACCCGCAAGGCTCTCATCAATCGCATTGTCCACCACTTCATAAACCATGTGGTGCAAGCCGGTGCCGTCATCGGTGTCACCAATATACATGCCGGGGCGCTTGCGTACCGCATCCAACCCACGCAAAACCTTAATGCTATCCGCACCATAAGCCGCCTGCGCCGCCGTCATTTTGTCATCCTGAATCACCGGAGAATTCGCCGTCCGCACTGCCGCATCGCTCATCAATATTATCCCTTTGCTTTTTTACCCACCAAACATACCAAAATCCGCCAAAAATAGCAACCAAAAATCTGGCCCGCAGGGCCACCCCGTGAGCAAATGCGCAGCATTTACTCGCAGGGCAAAACCACCTTTTTTATCTCATAAAATCCATCAAGTCCCAACCCAACCAAAGCCCCCAATCCATCGGATTCCGTGCCGGAAGGTGGGTGGGCCGATTTTTTCCTATCAAAAAATCGGGGTGCCCACCCCCTATCCGGCACCACCCGTGTCGCCAACCCTCCATGAAACTCCTACCTAAAAAATACAACCCCTAAAACCCTATACCCCCAAAAAAAGCAGGGGGCCAAAGCCCCCCACTCATGCGCTAGTATCAACCTTTTGGCCGCTGCCACCCCTTAAGCTCAGATTCCTCCATTCCAACGTGCAAACCTTGTGTGGCCAAATATTTCTCCAATTCAGACCGGCAAACTGGTCCAAAGTTAGGAACATACTCGCCCCTTGAAAGCGGCTCATCATTCACCCGAATCCGCTTAGTCACTACACAACCCACATAGTGCCAACCTTGGTTAATAAGGGCGTTCTTCGTCCTCGGCGAAAGCTCGGCATCAAGAATCCGAACATCCAACTTCCCCCAAAGCGCCCGCGTCTCATCATCCACCTCCGGCGGCTCATCACCGCCCGAAGTATCAATGTTAGCATCCACCGGCACATCGCTCGTCGCTGCCACAAACGGCAAGTCGCTCTTCGCCACCGCCTGCAACACCAACAATAAATGGTCGGTAAACACATTCAGCGGAATCTTCACTGCATGAGGGCTATCACCCTCACGGCTAATGCTCAAGCGCTCAATGTGCTCAAAGCCCAAGTCCGAGATAACTTTCTGCAGCTCCGGCGTCCAAGTCTTAACCTCAGCCACCAATTCAATGCGAATCATCGCCATGTCCAACCCACACCTTTCAGTGTAGCTCCATGTGTCTCAAGCGGCCACCATGGCCACCCTTCAGCACCACCCGTATACTATTTAGCCGCCCAAACGTCAACCCGCATCGCCTCCAGTGGCAACACGCGCACAAACTTCGCCCGCCCACTCGCCGCCACCGGCACCCGCCAGCGCTGCACCCGGGTCGCGCCAACCGGCAACTCACCGGGCAGAATCACCGCAAACTTGGTCAAACACCGCCCCGCCGCATCCCCCATCCCCACCCACAGCGGCACATCGCGCAACGTGCGGCTGCCGGTATTTTTCACCCGCAACGTCAGCTCAATCCCACCCATCACCGCCCGCTTGCCCACCGCCTGCGCCACAAGGCTCGGCCCCGCCGCCGGCTCAACGTCAGGCTCCCCAAGTGGCTCCAAAACTTCCACCATCATCCCCGCCCGCCCCGCCGCCTCGCGCTTGGCCACCAGTTCACCCATCTGCGCAAGCGTCGCCGCAAAGTTCGGCACATCCGCCACCTGCCACGCGCCTTCACCCGCTGCACCACGGTCAAGCACCACTTGCAGCGGCAGCGTCACATTCAAGTCCTCGCGCCGCAGCGGCAACTCCATCACCATCAATCGCGCATCCTCCATCGCCACCTTCGCTGGCTGCACACGTAATTGTTCACCCCCCAACGCCTCCCACAGCTTCGCCAACAACCCTCCACGCACAACCTCACCCTGCTCCACACTCGCCAAAGCATCATCACCCAAAGCTTCTGCCAACCCCGGCTTCACAAAATTATCAAAGTCAACCAAAGCCCCTTCGCGCCGCACCATCTCAGCCAAATCCGCAGGCAGCTTCACCAGCTCACTATTCGGCATCGCAAAAACTTGGTTCACCACACTCCCCGCCACTGCCGGAACATCCACCAACCGCTGCACCGCCGCCACATCACCACTGCGCACCGCCACCACCGCACGGCCCAACACCTGCGCGGGCGAAAGCTCCCGCCCCTGCCACCAAACCACCGCCAAAACCACCATCGCCAGCACCACAAACCAGCGCCAAAACCGCCCAAAAAAACTACCAATTCCACCCCATAAACGCCCCAAAAAACTCACCCGCCGTGGCTGCGGTAACATAATGTTACTAAAAGGTTTTCCCTGCACACGCGGCCCACTCTGCTGGCTTAAAGTCTCCATATTCTGCAAAACCCCCGCCCTAACTTCCTGAATATTCGCAT
>RFNJ01000136.1 GCA_009927255.1 Pseudomonadota bacterium
CCCCGAGATTGGGTTGGGCGCCCCGATTTTTTGATAGAAAAAAATCGGCCCAACCGCACCTCGGGGTGACGTCCCACGGGTGGTGCGACTTTTTGATTTATTTAGGAAAATGTGAAAATGATTGGTTGTGTTTGTGAAAAGCCTTGACGGTAGGGGGGAAAGCGGGGTATTGGCCCCTTATAACGTGATGAAATGTGAGAGGATAGGCCTATGAAACCCAATATTCACCCGGTTTATAACATGATTGATGTGCAGATGACCGATGGCAGCGTGTATAAGACCCGCACCACTTGGGGCGCCGAGGGTGACAAGCTGCAGCTGGTGATTGACCCGAAAAACCACCCGGCCTACACCGGTGAGCGTCGCAACATTGACACCATGGGGCGGATTGATAAGTTTAAGAAGAAGTATGCTTCGGCGGCGAAGTAGGTTGAGTATGTTTGAGGGCCCCTTTGGGGGCTTTTTTGTTTGGATTTATAAGAGGTTTCATTTTGTTCTTGTGTGGTTATGGGTTGGGTAAGCCCCCCGTGGTTCCCTACCCCCATGGGAACCTTTGGTGTGGGTATGAGTTGGGTGTTCATGGGGGTGGGATGACGGCTGCGCCGTCTTTGCATAGCGATGGCAAAACCCCCGCTTTTGTGGCGGGGGTTTTGCTGATTGTTTCTGGCTGGCCGAGGTTAGGTGGCTTGAGCCGGTGCGTCTGCCGCCAGTTCTTGGCGGCGGGCGCGGATTTCGGCCAAGGTTTCTAGCTTGACCTGCGGCCACTTGGTGAGGGCATAGGCATACAGCGAGCCGACACCATACCTACGCTGCATTTTTTGGAGCACTACCTTGAGACAGAGGGGGTGATTGCGCGTGATGCAGCGGAGAGCCATCACGAACAGCTCTTGTTCGTGCTTTTGGCATAGCCGTTCGCTGTGGAGCCAGAGCAGCCAGCGCAGACGCCATGGTTGGTTATGGCGAATGGCGCGGATGACTGCGCGCTCGGCCGAGTTACGGAAAATGTACCTGCGGAGCAGGGTTCTGAGGAGCATGGTGATCTCCGTAGGATTAAGAAGTCAGTAAGATGGATGGATTACATCCGTGGGCTGCGTAGAGCCATTATGTGTGAGTGTCAAGCACTTATTATATCAGGCGGCGCGTTCGAGGGCTTTGATTTCTTCGGTGTTGAAGACTTTGCGCATGTCGATGTGGACGATCATTTTGTCTTCGTGGTTGCTGATACCTTTGATGTATTCGCTGCCGATGCTGCCTGCCACCAAACTGGGGGGTGGGTTGATGGTGTCGGATGGGATGCGTTCGACTTCGCGGACGGCGTCGACGATCATGCCCAAGACCAATCCTGCGCCGAGTTCGGCGACGATGATGCGGCTGTCGTCAGTCGCTGCTTGGCTGGACAGGCCGAAGCGTTTGCGGAGGTCGACCACTGGGATAATTTGCCCGCGGAGGTTGATGACGCCTTCCACAAAACCGGGGGCTTGCGGGACGGGGGTGATGGTGGTCATGCGGATGATTTCGCGGACATCCAGAATGGGCAGGGCGAAGACTTCGCCGTAGAGTTCGAACGTGACCAATTGCTGGAGCTGGGCCAGGGATTCGGTTTTGTTACGGTTGGCTGTGGCGGATTGATTGAGCATGGGCAGCCTTTGGGCTTGTTGTTATTTTTTATGAGTGTATCGGGTGCGGCGGGGATGGGCAATAGGCAGTGGGCTATGGCAGGATGGGCTTGTGGAATTGGAGCAACTGCCAGATTTGATCGCCCAACTTGGTGCTTTGCGCCTTGCCCAGCCTTATGGCCGCGTGGTGGGGGTGGAGGGATTGGTGGTACAGGTGGCAGGTTTGGGCGAGGTGGCGGTGGGCAGCCGCTGCAAGATTGTGGACAGCGATGCGGCATTGCTGCCGCATGGTGTGATGTTTGAGAGGATGGGTGAGGTGGTGGGCTATAGCAATGGGGTGGCGCTGCTGATGCCCTATGGCGGGATGGATGGGATTGGGCCGGGGAAGCGGGTTTATCCGGACACCAGCCAGCCCACGGTGCGGGTGAACCATAGCTGGATTGGGCGGGTGGTGAATGGTTTGGGTGTTCCGCTGGATGGGCGGGGGCCGTTGGCCAATGTGGGGGGGCAGGAGTTGCTTTTGAAGGCGAATCCGCCGCCAGCGTTTCAGCGCAAAATGGTGGGGCCGAAGTTGGATACCGGGGTGCGGGTGATGAACACCATGTTGCCGCTGTGCGAGGGGCAGCGCTTGGGGATTTTTGCGGGCAGTGGCGTGGGCAAGAGTGTGCTGATGGGGATGCTGGCGCAGCACAGCAATGCGGAAGTGACGGTGATTGGGTTGATTGGTGAGCGAGGGAAGGAGCTGAATGAGTTTATCACCGAGCAGCTGGGGCCGCAGGGGCTGGCGCGCAGTGTGGTGATTACGGCGACGGGGGATGAGCCGCCGTTGATTCGAAGGATGGCGGCGTATTTGACGCTGACGGTGGCGGAGTATTTTCGGGATTGCGGGTTTAAGGTTTTGTTGATGATGGACAGCGTGACGCGCCTTGCCCAAGCGCAGCGCGAGATTGGGCTGGCGAGTGGTGAGCCGCCGACCACGCGGGGCTATACGCCCAGTGTGTTTGCCGAGCTGCCGCGCTTGCTGGAGCGGGCGGGGCCAGGGGTGGGGAAGGGGAGTATTTCGGGCATTTTTACGGTGCTGGTGGAAGGCAGCGACATGGAAGAACCGGTGGCGGATGCGGTGCGCGGGATTTTGGACGGGCACGTGGTGTTGAGCAGGGCGATGGCGGAGCGCGGGCATTTCCCTGCCGTGGACGTGCTGAAAAGTGTGAGCCGGATGGTGCCGAAGTGTTTGACGCCAGAGGAAAACAAACTGGTGATGCGGGTGCGGCAGGTGATGAGTGCTTATGAGGATATGGCGGAGTTGATTCGGCTGGGGGCCTATGCAGCGGGGAGCGATGCGCAGGTGGATATGGCGATTAAGTTGATGCCGGAATTGACGGCGTTTTTGCGGCAGGCGCCGACGGAAAAAACCAGCATGGGGGATAGTTTTGGGAAGTTGGCGGCGATTGTGCGGGATGTGTAGCCGGATGACAGGATTACCGGATGGCCGGGTGACCGGATTACAGGGGGATAGGGTTATTAGATGACCAAGACTTTGGTGACTTTGAAGAAATTGGCCAACCGCAAGGTGGAGGATTTGGAGCAGAATTTGGCGGCGGTGCGGCAGGGGATTGGGCAGGTGAAGGTAGCGCTGGTACGCAATGCAGAGGAGATGGTGCGGGCGGGGGTTCAGGCGGCGGAAGGTGCTGATTTGATGATGATGCAGGCTGCGCAGGGGTTTATCCAGCGCCTTAAAGTGGAGCGGGCGAAGTTGGATGGGCTGTTGGCGCAGGGGCAAGCGCGTGAGCAGGACGTTTTGGCCGCGCTGCGCGTGGCTTTTATGGAGCGGGAGCGGTATGATATTCTGCACCAGCGGCGCGAGGCGGAGCGCAAGAAAAGCTTGGCGAAAAAGGCCCAAGATGGGCTGGATGAGATTGGTGGGCGAGTGGGTGCGGCGGTGGAAAAAACTTGACTTTTGCCACGGAATGGGGTAGGGTTTATTCAGTATCGCCACTTGGGCGATTTTTTTGTTAGGATGATAGGGAGGGAGAATGAGAAATGGCACGATATTGGTTGATTGGGTTGGTTTTGCTGGTTGTGGGGGGAGCGGGTGTTTGGCTGCGAGGGGAATATATGGCGCATACGCAGGAGTTGTTTATGCAGGGGCTGGCGTATTCGGGCGGTGATGGACAGGTGGCGGCTGACCCGAAGCGCGGATTTGCCTTGCTTTTGCAGGCGGCTGAGCGTGGCCATGCCGATGCGATGATGCTGGTTGCTTTGGATTATGAATTGGGGGGTGGGGCGCCTTACCAAAGCTTGGCGGAGGCGGAGAAGTGGTATCGGCGGGCGGCGGAATTGGAGCAACCAGAAGCAAAAGATAAAGTTTTACAATATGAAGGATTAAAAAATGGGAAAATTTAAGTGGGGGTTTGCGGGTGATGAAGTAAGTGGCGCAGTTGATGCTGCAGGTGATGTAGCTGAGATTTGGCTGATTGAACGTAAAATACGTGAGGATTTGCAAGAACATGATTTAACAGATGATGAAGTGAAAGAATTGCGTGATGCTTATGTTTTGGAAGATGAATATGAGGGAAGCGTTCATGTTTTTAGAGATGTTAACAATAAAATAAGAGAGAGAAATGGTAAGCCGAAATTAAGGACGTCTCAGGAAATTTTGGATGAAGCTAAGAAGAAAAAGAAAGAAGAAGACCAAACCCAGATTTTATCTGTACCTAACCAGAAATTACCACAAGATGTTGGTTCGGAACGTGATGTTAAACCAACAACGGTTCCTAAGCCTTCGTTGCTTGATTATTACAGATAGTTACTTTTAGTATTTGGGGGTGCCGGGGGGGGCTTTGGTGTAGGCGATGGCGGCGCTGTGGGTTTTATCGGGGCGGATGATGTGGCGCTGGCTGTAGACGTTTTCGCTGTGGCCGAGCAGGATGAAGCCGTCGTCGTGCAGGTTATTGGCGAGGTTGGTGATGGCTTTTTCTTTGCTTTTTTCGTCAAAATAAATGAGGACGTTGCGGCAGAAGATGATATCGAACTTGCCGAGCAGAGTGGTGCGGTTGCTATCAAGCATGTTGTCTTCGCGGAAGGAGCAGAGGCTTTTGATTTCGGGCTTGATTGTCCAGGTTTCGGAGTTGGTGGTGGCTTCGGTTCCGTGGGTGAAAAATTGCTGGAGCAGGGCTGGGGGAATGTTGCGGACGTTGTATTTACGGTAGACGCCGGCGCGGGCTTTTTCGACGGCGTCGTGGCAGATGTCGGTGCCGATGAGTTCGAATTGTAAATCTTTGCCGAATTGGCCCATGTCTTTGAGCATCAATGCAAGGGTGTAGAGTTCGTCGCCGGTGCTGGACGCGGCGCTCCAGATGCGGAATTTGGGTGCGCGTTGGGCGCGGCGGGCGGCGAGGAGGGGGGTGAGGATTTTTTCGCGGAAGTATTGGAGTTGGGGTTCGTGGCGGAAAAAGAAGGTTTCGTTGATGGTGATTTCATCGACCAGGAAGCCATATTCGGTGCGGCCACTGGGGCTTTCGAGGTGTTTGAGATAATCATCAAACCCTTTTAAACCAAGAGCTTGGGCGCGGTTGTCGAGCTTGCTGGCCATGAAGTAGGATTTGTTGGCTTCGAAGCGCATGCCGGAGAGGTCGTAGATGATGGTGGCGAATTTTTGGAATTGATTATCAGTAAGTTGGGGGCGATTGCTGGCGTTGGCGGCGGCGATGGCAGCCGTGGCCGGGGCGGCCGGTGCAGGAGAGGCAATAGGTTTTTGCAAGGCTTCGGCCATTGGCGCAAGGTGCTGGATTTGTGCGCTTTTTACAAGGTGCTGCGGCTGGTTTGGCGGTGGGGGTGTGGCTTTCAGAAATCAGAACTCAGACATCAGAAACCAGGGGTTAGAGATTTTTATTATATATCAATTACTTAATATTAAGCTTGGGTGGGGAGGGGGTTTTCGGTTTGGGCGAGCATTTCGGCTAAGGGGTTGAGGGGGAAGGATTTTGTGGTTTCGACGGTGAGGCCGCCGGTGAGGCCGTATTGCTCAAATAAATTGGCGGTAAGCTCTTGAATTTGTTGGGTGAAGGTGGGGGAGGGGGGGGTGTTTTGGCGCAGTTTGAGCAGGCATTGCGGATATGCAACGAGGCCGTCGAGCTGCAGAGGCCCGAGGTTGGACATTTCGAGCTGGATGATGAAGCGGGTTGGGGTGGGGGCGCGGGGGTCGGTACTTTCCTCCCGCCGCCAGAAAAAGCCGCCTTGGCGGGGGTTGTCGGTAGGATTTTCGATGTAAGGGAAGAGGGTTCCGCGCCAGCTGCCGTCTTCGGGGCGTTGCTGAAGTTGTTGAAGTTGTTGGAGATTTTGAGTGGGGTCGGCACCCATTGAGCGCATGAGGGTGGCGGCTTGTTGGGTGAAGGCGAGTTCCGGGCTGTTTTGTGCCAACGCTTGGGTGAAATTGAGCAGGCCGGGGGCCAGATTGGCGAGATTTGGCAGGTTATTTTTGAGCGCTTGGGCGACTTGAGGGGCCGATTTTTCAAGCAATTGTAAGCCTTGCTGGAGGGCAGGCCAGTGTTGGCTGAGCTGGGTGAGGGTGTGGGCGCGCTGGGCGTTGGCGGGGAGGGTGAAGCCGAGCAGGCTTGCAACTAAGCTGTTGGCGTTGTTGGTGATTTGCAGATTGAGCGTGGTGCCGATGGGCAGCGGCGTGGGGGGTGTTTGGGCTAAGGTGAGGGGCAGATTTTGGCCTTGGAACGGGCCGGGGGAGGTGATGGTGAGCAGCAGTTGGGGCTGGCTTTGGCCGTTTTGGGCGACTGGATTTTGAGCCACTATGGTGCCTTGCAGGATGGTGCCGGTGGCGGGGAGGGCTTGGGTGGTTTGGGCGCCTTGCGGAGCGGCGGTTTGGGCTAAGGTTTGGCTGTTGGCGGGGGCATTTTGCGGGCCGGCGGGGATGGCTTGGAGAATGCGGGGCGGGGTATTGGTGGGGAACTCGATCACGAGGGTGCTTCCGGTTGGGAGTTGGCTGTTTTGGTTAATATTTTCAATGGTTAACTGAACTGTTGCGGTTTGGCCGTTGGCGAGGAGGATGGGTTGTTGGTTTTGGGTGTTGGGTGCGGCCAATACGCGGGCGAGCAGCGGGGTGTTGGGGGGTGGCAGCGGGAGTGATTGGCCAGTGAGGAGGATGGATAATACGTTGAGATTGTTTGGAATATTTGTAGTTGTGGGAGAGGTATTGGCGGGCAGTGGGGTGCTGGTGGTGGCGGTGAGGAGCACCAGCGGCGGGCTTTGGGGAGGGGTGAGCAGGGTGGCGGGAAGGGCGGTTTGCTGCGGTAGATTGAGAGTGGTGGGGAGGGTGAGATTATAGCTAAAACTTTGATTAGTAAATGAAAGTGTGGCTTGTTGGGAGGTGGTGAGCGTGAGGGTTGCGGGTTGGCCGCTGAGGGTAGGGTTTGGAGATTGCGTAAAAGTTGCTGGGAGTGGACCTGCTGGGGTTATATTTTGCGGATATGCAATAAATTGTGATGATTGGTTGAAAATTGTTGCTTGTATGGAATTTTGCGATAAGGTGGATATGGTGCTGATTTGGGGTGGATTTGGGAGTGATTGTGGGGTGGTTTGGGGGGTGGTTTGGTATGGGTTTTGGGTGGAAAGTGTGGATAATAG
>RFNJ01000151.1 GCA_009927255.1 Pseudomonadota bacterium
CGGGGCCCCAGCATTTGCAAAGTAGCAAATGCTGACCCGCTTGGCTTCCGGCACGGAGGAATTGGGTTGGGTGGTGTTAGGGTTTCTTGAGTGTGATTAGGACTTGCTTGAGGGCTTTGAGCATGAGGGTGGATAATGGGGGGAGGTTCTTTTGGGGGTGAAAGCGGTTTTCTTTTGGGATGGTTTGGACTTGGGCGGTTTGGAGGTGGAGGGTGAGGTGGAAGTGGGTGAAGGTATGCTGGATGACCGGATGGCCGGATGACCGGGTGACCGGATGGCTGGTGAGGTTGAAGGGGAGGGGTGTTGGGGGGTCTTTGGGGAGGCCGGTGTGGGGGAGTTCCCAGAGGCTGGCGAGGAGGCCTTTTGTGGGGCGTTGGCGGAGGTAGATATTGCCTTGTTTATCGGTGATGAGGAAAGCGGTGGCTTGGTGGCGGGGGAGGGTTTTTTTTGTGATTTTTTTTGGGTAGTTGGTGGGGTTTTTGGCTTTATAGGCTTTGCAGAATGTACTGATGGGGCATTGGGGGCATTTGGGGCTTTGTGGGGTGCAGAGGGTGGCGCCGAGTTCCATCACGGCGTTGGCGTGGATGCGCGGGTTTTGGTGGCAGGAGAGTTGGGCGGCGTGCTTTGTGATGGTCGGTTTGGCCTTGGGCAGGGGGGTGGCGATGGCGAAGAGGCGGGCGATGACCCTTTCCACGTTGCCATCTACCACCGTGGCGGGTTGGTTGTAGGCGGTGGCCATGATGACGGAAGCGGTATAGGGGCCGATGCCGGGGAGGGCGAGCAGGCCGCTGTGGGTGGTGGGGAAAGTTCCGTTAAGCTGCTGACTGACGTACTGGGCGCACTGGTGCAGCAAATGCGCGCGGCGGTAATAGCCCAAGCCTTGCCAGTGGTGGAGGATGGTTGCGAGTGGGGCGTTGGCCAGCGCGTGGACGGTGGGAAAGGTTTGCATGAAGCGCTGGTAGTAGGGGATGACAGCGGCGACGGTGGTTTGTTGGAGCATGATTTCGGCCAGCCAGATGGGGTAGGGGTTCTGGGCGGGATTTGGGATTTCGCGCCAGGGCATGGGGCGGTGGTTTTGGTTATACCAATGGTGGAGATGATGCTGGAGTTTGCTGATTTGGGTGGGCGACATGGGGTGGGGCATTGTGCTAATGTGCCTGCATGGATGGTAATAAACAAGCTTCGGTTAAGCAGAAAGTTGGGTTGAAAAACGGCGTGCGGCTGGGGGGGGATTTTCGGCGTAAGCGGGCGACGGCGGTGGGGGCGGTGGTGGCGCCTTTGGTGGAGCCAGCGTTGGCGCGGCTGGGTGTGCTGGTGGCGCAGATTGTGCCGCATTGGGGGGCGATTTGCCCTTTATTGGCGAGTTATTCGGTGCCGGAAAGTGTGCGCGGTGAGGTGCTGACGGTGGCGGTGGCGAGTGATGCGGTGCGGCAAGAGATGGGGTATTTGGCGCCGCAGATTGTGGAGAGTGTGAATGCGCTGGTGGGCTATGCGGCGATTGAGCGGGTGCGGATGGTGGTGCGCCATGAGTTGACCAAGGCGCCACATGGTGCGCGGAAGTTGCAGGGTGTAAGGGCGGGGAAAGCGAGTGTGGATGACAATGTGCGGGCAGTGTGCCAGAATGTGCGCGATGATGAATTGCGCGGTGCCCTGGAAAAACTGGGTGCGCAGGTGAAACGGACGAACAGAAAGGCTTGACGATGCAACGGATGATGTTGGTGGCTTTGATGAGTGTGGCAGTGAATAGTTTTGCGATGGCGCAGGTGCCGGCGGGGGCTTCGGCGACGGTGGCGGGTGGTGTGGTGAGTGCGAGTGCGCCGGTTGCGATTGTTCCGGCGGCGGTGGTGCCGCAGACGGCGGCGGAGGTTTTGCAGATTTTGCCCAGTGACCGTGTGGAAGGCAGTGTGATGGCGCCTTTGACTATTATTGAATATGCCAGCATGACCTGCAGCCATTGTGCGGACTTTGCCAAGGATACTTTGCCGCAATTGCGCAAAGAGTGGATTGCCACCGGCAAGGCGAAATTTGTGATGCGTGACTTGGCGTGGGACAACCTGGCGCTGGGGATGGCGAAGATTGCGCGGTGTGCTCCGGCGGAGCAATTTAAGCCGTTGGTGGAGAGCTTTTTTGGCGGGCAGCAGAAGATTATTACCAGCGCCAGCCCGCTGGATGAGATTAAGCAAATTACCCGCATGGCAGGCATGGATGATGCCACCGTGGATGCTTGCGTGAAGGATGCGGCGTTGCATGCCCAAGTTTTGGCGAGTAAAAACCAAGCGCTGGAGATTTTGAAAGTGCAGGGCACGCCAGCGATTTTTGTGAATGGTGTGAAGGTGGATGGCGCGGTGGCGTATAAGGACTTGAAGAAGGTGTTGGATGCTGAGTATGCCAAGGTGAAGAAGTAGGGTTGGGCGGTTAACGGAGGGTTTTCCGTTGGAGCTGGGGATGGGGATGGTGATGAGTGTGCTGGTGGGCGGCGGGATTGGCTATGGCCTGGATGTGTGGCTGGGGTGGGCGCCGTGGGGGATGGTGGTGGGTGGTGTTTTGGGGTTTTTGGCGGCGATGCGGCAGGTGTGGAAGGTGATGCAGAAAAAGTGAGTTTTGGTGCGCAAATGCGTTGACGTCTGGCGGCTTGGCTTGCTAGAAGAGGGCCATGGCGATGAACCCTTTACACCAGTTTGAAGTTTTGCCCCTTGTGCCGCTGATGGTGGGGGGTTTTGATTTGACCATTACCAACCAAGCGTTGTGGACCGGGATGGCGGTGGCGGCGCTGGTGGCGATTTTTACCGCGGGCATTACGCGGATGCGGATGGTGCCGGGGCGGTTGCAGAGCTTTGTGGAGATGACGGTAGAGTTTGTGCAGGATTTGACCAAGAACACCGCGGGGCGTGAGGCGTTGGTGTTTCTGCCGCTGATTTTGAGTGTGTTTTTGTTTGTGGCGGCGCTGAATTTGATTGGGATGGTGCCGAAAAGTTTTACGGCGACGGCACAGATTACGACGACGGCTTATATGGCGGTGATGGTGTTTTTTTTGGTGGTGGGTGTGGGGGTTTATAAGCAGGGTTTGCACTTTTTTGCGATGTTTTTGCCTGCGGGCACACCGTGGTGGCTGGCGCCTTTGATTATTCCTTTGGAAGTGATTAGCTTTTTGGCGCGGCCTTTGACCCTTGCGGTGCGACTTTGCGCCAACATGGTGGCGGGGCACGTGCTGTTGAAGATTTTTGCCAGCTTTTGCGTGATGTTGCTGGGGGTGTTTAGCCTTGCTGCGGTGCTGCCGTTGGTGCTGCTGATTGCGATTAGTGCGCTGGAGGTGTTTGTGGCGCTGTTGCAGGCGTATATTTTTACGGTTTTGACCTGTGTTTATTTGAATGACGCCTTGCACGGCCACTAGACATTTTTCTGCTGGATTGGGCGGTCTGTTGATTTTTCCTTGTCCTGCGCTTCGCACGTACGTAGTTTGTACGCTTGCGATGCTCGGCCTGCGGAGAAAACCAACATCCCATCCCAACCAGCGAAAAATGCCCGTGCTACTAGCTTATGCTTGCGTTTGAAGAAAGTGTTGGTTATATAGGCGGGGAAGTTTTGGTTTAACAACGTAAGTGAGGAAAAAATGATGGAACAGATGGCTGCACAAGTGGTGGGAACTGATTTGACGATGCTGAAGGCAATTGGTGCGGGGCTTGCGGCTTTGGGCATGATTGGCTCGGCAATTGGTTTGGGGATGGTGTTTGGTAAGTTTTTTGAAGCGGTTGGCCGCCAGCCTGCGGTTGAAGAAAAGCTGAAGACCTATCTGTTTATTGGTATGGCGCTGGTTGAGGCGATTGCGTTGTTTGCCTTTGTGATTGCCGTGATGATTTTGTTTGTGCTTTAAGCTTTTGATAAGCCAACATAAAGGGCGCCGATATGGAGCTGTTTAGCGTTACATACTTAGAAAGCCAATACTTTTGGACCACGGTGGCGTTTTTGGTGCTGCTGGGGGTGATGGCGAAGTTTGTGGTGCCCGCAGTTTTGGCAGTTTTGGACGCGCGGGCGGCCAAGATTGCCGCCGACCTTGATGCCGCAGCGCAAAGCCGCAGTGTGGCTGAGGGGGCTTTGGCGGATTATAACGCTAAGTTGGTGGCGGCGCGCAAGGAGGCGGCGGAGATGGTGAGCCGTTCGAGAGCCGAAGCTGAAGCGTTGGCCAGTGAGCGGATTAAGCAGGTGGAAGCTGACCTTGCCCGTAAGGCCGAGGAAGCCCGTGCTAGTATTGCTGCTGCTAAAGCTGAGGCTTTGCAGGCGGTGCGGGCCGAAGTGGCTGAATTGGCGGTGCAGGTGGCTGAAAAGTTGCTGGTACAGAGTGTGGATGAGAAAGCGGCTAAAGCTTTGACGGATAAGGCTTTGGCGGGGAAGTTGAATTAGGTTTTTGCTGTTTTTAAGATTTTTGTAA
>RFNJ01000057.1 GCA_009927255.1 Pseudomonadota bacterium
CCGACGCGCCGAAGCTCCGCGCAACTCCCGCAGGGAGTTGACGCTGGAGCGAAGGCGGGCAGCAACTCCCTCCCCATCGTCTCCGCCGGATTGGTCGGCCAAGAAAAAACTCTCCACCACCAACAAACGCTGGCCAGTTTGCCCCAAACCTGGCCCGCGCTGGTCAAGCTGGTGCGCACCGAAAAACCCGGCCTCGCTGCCGCGCTCGAAAATCAAGTGCGCTGCCACGCCATCCAAGGCACCGCCCTCACCCTCACCGTGGAAAAAGGCCTACTCCAAACGCCCGACCTCCTCCAACAACTGCGCACTGTGCTCAAAGCAACCACAAACACCCCATGGCAGATACAAACCACCACCCATAACAGCCCTCCATCAACCTCCGAAAATACCCCAAACAATACCCTAACAATTACCGAACAGCTCCATAAAAACACCGAAGAACTGAAGCAAAATGCCGCCCACGACCCCCAAATCACCTCCATTTTAGAAATGTTTCCGGGCGCCGAAATAGAATCCGTCAATTCTCCAACCACCTACCCCTCTAACTAACGGAAAGATAAGCCATGAATAATATGTTCAACATGATGAAAAAAGCCCAAGAAATGCAAAAAAACTTGCAGCTGGCGCAAACCGAAATTGCTCAAGCCACCTTCACCGGCACCGCCGCCAGCGGCCTCGTCACCATCACCATCAACGGCGAACATGCCATCCAAACCGTTGATATCAAACCACAATCTGTCGATATTACCGACCTCTCCCTGCTCGCCGACTTGGTCAAAATCGCCTACAACGATGCCCTGCAAAAAGCCCAAACCATGGCCAAACAAAAAATGCAAGCCATCACCGGCGGCCTCAACATCCCCGGCCTTTAGTCCTGCATTTTCAAAATCTTAAAGCATGGCCACCATCCCCCCACCGCTGGAAAAACTGCTGCGCCAGCTCGGCAAACTGCCGGGTCTTGGCCCGCGCAGCGCGCAAAGGGTCGCCCTCGCCCTGCTCCAAGCCCCTGAAAAACTGCAACTTCTCCAAACCTCCCTCCACGACATCCAAAGCCAACTCACCCTCTGCACCCACTGCAACAACCTCGCCTTCGCCCAACAAAACAGCCAATCTCCAGCACCGGCCCGCTGCGAAATCTGCACCAGCCCCACCCGCAACCCCCAGCAAATCTGCGTTGTTGAAGGCATCGCCGATATCTGGGCAATCGAGCGCAGCCACAGCTTCCAAGGCCACTACCACGTGCTCGGCGGCACCGTCAGCGCGCTCACTGGCGTGGGGCCGGAAGACCTTAAAATCCCTCTGCTCATCCAAAGGGTTAAGCAGCATAACGCCACCGAAGTTATCTTGGCTCTGGGCGCCAGTATCGAAGGCCAAACCACCAGCCACATCATCACCGAACGCCTACAAACAATCCCAAATCCACCAAAAATCACCACTTTAGCCAAAGGCATGCCGGTGGGCGCAGCGGTCGATTATATGGACGAAGGCACCCTCACTCTCGCCCTGCAAAACCGCCAATCCGTGGCCTAAACTGGCTCAAATAACACACCCCCGCCCGCCCTGTCAGCAAAGCCCCTTGCCAGCTGGCAAAACCTTCCATAAGTTATCAGGCAGATGCGGAAAACCTTACCCATCGAGACCCCCCAAAACATCCAACAGAGGATAAACCCATCAGCGCACTAGCGTCCGCCTTGCGTCAACACGCCCCCATCCTTGGCCCCACTGCGGTGGCCAATCCACCAGCCGAAATGTCGCTGGAAACCAAACTTAAAGCCGCGCTTGCCACGCTGGAAGACTACAAAGCCCAGCAAATCAGCGTCATTCCGCTGGCTGGCAAAGCCACCTTTGCCGATTATATGATAGTCGTCAGCGGCACCAGCACCACCCACACCCGCAGCATTGCCCAAGGCTTGGAAAAGCACCTCAAGTCCGAAGTTTTCAGCATCGAAGGCCAACAAGAATCCAGCTGGATTTGCGTCGATTTATCCCAAATCATCGTCCACATTTTCCTCCCCGAAAAACGCGCCCTCTACAACCTCGAAAAACTCTGGTCGCACACTTTTATCTTGTAATTTATGCATTTACATATAATCGCCACCGGCAAATGCCGCCACAAGCCGCTGCTGGAACTCGAAGCCGAATACACCAAACGCCTGCCCAAACACTGGCAATATCAGGTTACTGAACTCCCCGAAGCAGCCACCCCGCAAGCCGAAGCCAAACACCAGCTTGCCGCATTCAACAAACTCGCCAAACCCACAGTGCTCATTGCACTCGATGAAACCGGCCAGCACCTCACCAGCCCGCAATTTGCCCAAAAGCTCGAATCCTTCCAGCAGCAAGGCACCAAGTCGCTGGCCATCCTCATCGGCGGCGCCAACGGCCTGCACGCCAGCATCCGCCAACAAGCCCAGTTGGTGTTGGCCTTCGGCAAACTCACCTTCCCCCACCAACTGGTGCGAGTGCTGGTTGCCGAGCAACTCTACCGCGCCCACACCCTGCTCACCGGCCACCCCTACCACCGCGCCTAATCTCAAGTCCGTTAATCCGTTTATCCCTTAACCCGTTCATCCGCATATGCTACTCTCCGCCACCATGCGGCTGCTCATCCTCATCCTTTGCCTCACCTTCAGCACGGTTAGCCACGCCGCCCGCAATCAACCCTATCCACCTGCACTCATCCAGCTTGGCCAGCAACTCAATCTCGCCGAAAGCCGCCTCATCACCCTCCAACGCCACATTGCCCGCCAGCAAAAGCTCCACGCTGCGCAGGTGCAGCGCTTGCAGCAGCTCACCGTGCTACTCGCACGTTCACAACAATTCCCTGCCGGATTATGGCAAGCCCAAGCCATGCTGCACAACCAGCCGCAGCAAGCCAGCCTGATGCCCATGGCCATCCGCCAAGCCAGCCAACAAGCCGCCCAACTGCAAAGCCGCCTTGCTACCCTTAGCAACCTTTACCAGCAAGCTAACCAGCAGGCCGATGCCCTGCGCGGCCTGCAATCCAGCCTCGCCACCGCGCGCGGCAAACTTTCCCAAAACGAATCCACCAGCCTGCAACAAGCGAACCTGCAAGCCCAAGCCTTGGCCAACGCCCTGCAACAAGCACTCAACACACCACAAAAAAA
>RFNJ01000143.1 GCA_009927255.1 Pseudomonadota bacterium
TCGCAGCAAAGCGAGAGCGAAGGCGGGCAAACCACCGATTTCAACCTCACTCTCACCTCTCCCACCACGCTAACGCCCGCTGCCAACACCAACCTCACCCTCTCCCCAACCCTCCCCATCCAAGGCAAAATCCTGCAAGGCTTCCACCAATCGCAAGGTGCAACGGCAGAAGGCATCACCCTGCAAGGTCAAGCGGGCAGCCCTGTCAAAGCACAAGTGGCAGGCGAAGTCCTCTACAGCGGCCCCTTCCGGCAATTCGGCGGCCTCATCATCATCAAAGCCACCAGCGGCCACGATATCCTCTACGGTGGCCTACAAACCCTCACCGTCAACCCCGGCGATACCATCAAAGCCGGCCAACCCCTCGGCACCCTCAACCCCACCGGCAAACTCTACTGGGAAATCCGCCGCCGCGGCCGCCCGCTGAATCCTCTTGCTCTCAACAACTAACGTGCAGGCACCCAAAAATTCGCTGCGCGGCCGGGGATTTTTGCGTTTCTCCGCAGCCCGAGCACCGTAAGCGTAGACAACACCTACGTGCGGAGCGCAGGGCAAGGAAAACGCAAAAATCACCCCGCGCAGTAGAATTTTTAAGCCAGCCCCACCCGCTCCGTCCCATACCGTTGCTCCGTTTCCGGCCTGGCGGGGTTTTGGGCGGTGGCGTCGGGGCCAGCGGCAGGAATGTGCGCCAGCCTTGCCCATTTCGTCAAGCTCCCCTAAGGTAGGGGGCATGAATACGCCCCAAAATACCCCCAGCCGCGCCAAGCGCCGCCACAAGAATGCTCATAAGCACACCAAAAGGCCCCCCAAAGGCAGCCAAACCAAAAACAACCCGCGGCACTTCTACGATGTGCGGCTGTATGCCCTCCTCACCGATAGCGAAAGCAACCTGCTCATCCTCCAGTTGCCCAAAGAATACGACGAATCCGCCGCCAATACCTGGACACTCCCCGGTGGAAAATTAGAACCCACCGACGAACCCGCCCACGGCCTGCTGCGTGAAATCCGCGAAGAAACGGGGCTCGAAGCCACCATCAGCGGCCTGTGCGGCCTCGCGCGCTGGAGCACCCGCAACAGCAAAAAACTCGCCATCTTCTACAAAGCCCAAGTCAGCGGCCAAAAGCCCACCCTCAAACTCTCCGGCGAGCACCAACGCGCCATCTGGATCAACCCCCAAGAAGCCGACCAATTCCCCTTCCACCGCCCCGACATGCTCACCATCATTAAGGAGAAAAACTAAATGAAACCCCACCCCCTCATCATCCTCGGCAGCGGCGCCGCCGGCTGCACCGCCGCCATTTACGCCGCCCGCGCCGGCCTCAAGCCCCTGCTCATCCGCGGCAACCAACCCGGCGGCCAGCTTACTATCACTACCGATGTCGAAAACTACCCCGGCTTCGCCGCAACCATCCAAGGCCCATGGCTGATGGAACAAATGGAAGCCCAAGCCAAACACTGCGGCACCGAAATCGCCGAAGACCATATCGTCGCCGCCAACCTCAAAGCCAAAACCCTCACCGGCATGAACGGCCAAACCTACCATTTCCAAAGCCTGATCATCGCCACCGGCGCCACCGCCAAGTGGCTGGGGTTAGAAGGCGAGAAAACCTACAACGGCAAAGGCGTCAGCGCCTGCGCAACGTGTGACGGTGCCTTCTACCGCAACCAAAACGTCGCCGTGGTCGGCGGCGGCAATACCGCGCTGGAAGAAGCCCTGTATCTCGCCAACATCGCCAAAACCGTCACCCTCATCCACCGGCGGGATGCCTTCCGCGGTGAAAAAGTGCTCCAAGAACGCGTCAAAAACCACCCCAAAATCACCATCATCTATAACCACACGGTGGCCGAAATCTTGGGCAACCCGCACCCCATCACCGGCGGCGTTACGGGGCTCAAACTCCAATCCACCACCGATAATTCCACCCAGGAAATCAAAGTCCACGGCCTGTTCATCGCCATCGGCCACGCACCGAATACCACCCTGTTTAAAAACCAAATCGACCTCGACGAAACCGGCTACATCATCGCGCAAAAAGGCACCGTGCAAACCACCCACCAAGGCCAGCCACTCAAGGGCATCTTCGCCGCCGGAGACGTCGCCGACCCCATCTATAGGCAAGCCGTAACAGCAGCAGGAATGGGCTGCATGGCCGCTCTCGATGCCAACCGCTACCTCGAATCGCTGCACTAACATGGCGCTGCCCCAGCAGCCCCACACCCTCATCCTCGGCACCGGCCTCGGCGCCTGCCTGCTGGCCGATAGTTTATTGCGTGCCAACCACCAAGTCACCATGGTCAGCCCGCCGCAACATCTCAATCCTGCGGTGAATGATACCGCCCAACCGCACAACCTCGAATCCCCCTTCGCCCACGGCAGCGGCGGCAGCACCCAGTTGTGGCACAACGGTTTAATTCTCCCACCCCCCAGCTTCTGGCAAAAGTTCCCGCTGCCGCAGGCGGAACTCGAACCCTACCTGCACGAAGCTTTCACACTCCTCAGCCCCGCCACCCTGCCGCAGTATCACACCGCCGCCGCGCAGTTAGCCGCCCAGCACCGCGCACTTGGCATCCCGCCCACGCTGCTCGCGCCACCACTCTACTATCCCCACCAGCGCCGCAACCTCTGGCACACGCTGGGCCTCGCGGGCCAAGTCACCCACCTCCAAGGCACCGCCCAGCCATTGCAAAAAGATAAATCCGGCACCGTCACCAGCGTCACCATCACCCTCGCCAACGGCCAAACCCAAGTCATCTCCGCCGATACCATCATCGTCGCCGCCGGCGGCCTCAACACCCCACACCTGCTGCAAAATCTCAGTCCGCAAGCGGGGAAAAACTACGAAGACCACCCCACCGGTTTCATTGCCGAAGTCACCCTCCCCCAGCAGCTTTATAAACTCTGGAATCACCAAACTCCCGCGCTGCACGGCGCACTCCGCCAACCCATGCTCATCACCTCCGGCCCGCACCAAGTGGCGTTCTACCTCCGTCCCGCCTACCACCTGCGCAGCCAAACCAAACGCAACCAAGTGCAGTCGGTGCTCTCCAAACTCCGCAACAACCCCTGGCATCTCCCCACCTATCTCCAGTTGCTGAAACACACCGACGACGTGTTCGACATCCTCTCCCTCAAACTCGGCCTGAACATCCAAACCAACCGCTTCTTGCTGCTGTTCGTCGCCCACCAGCCCACCAATCGGTCGCAGGTGGAAACCAACCAACCACCCACCCGTCACTGGCAACTCTCCCCCGATTATCTGAACGGCCTCGCAGCCGCCGCCCAAACACTCGCCAAAAAACTCGGCGTCAAACCCACCGATTTTTCCCTGCTCAGCAACTGGCGCCAAACCCTCACCAGCTCGGCCCACCACAGCGGCACGGCACGGATGGGCAGCAGCCCCGCCAGCAGTGTGTGTAACTTGCAAGGCCAAGTCTGGGGCACCAACAATGTCTATGTCGCCTGCGGCAGCGTCCTTCCCTACAGCAGCTACCTCAACACCGGCCTGCTCATCGGCGCGCTGGCCCGCCGCTTGGGCGCACACCTCACCCAGCAACCACCACTCCCCGCCAACCAAAAACACGTCGATGTGGTCATCACCGGCAGCAACGGCTTCATCGCCAAAACCATCACGCCGCTGTTAGCCAAAGCGGGCCTCACCACCTGCACGCTGCAACAGTTCCAGCAACGCCCCAACCTGCAAGCACGCTGGCTGCTGCACCTCGCCAACATCCACGCCAACCCCACCGCCAACCAAGCGCTGCTGCAAAACCTCATCACCCAAAACACCCACCGCGTCCAAGGCTGGCTAGTGCCCCTCACCTTCTCCACATTGTTTAATGGCACGCCCAACTTACAAAAGCCCAACTGCGGCTTCCGCCCCACCACCCTGCAAACCTACAAAGCGGGTAAATTGCTGCAAGAAGCAACCATCCTCCGCGCCCTCAAACACAGCACCATCCGCGCCGCGCTGCTGCCGCACCTCCCCAGCTTCACCAACGCGGGCGGCCCGTTCGATATCTTCCTGCGCCAAGCTCGCCAACACGGCATGGTCGCCTTCCATCCCCCCGCCGCCAACCACGGGCCGAGTTTGATGTCATTGGAAGACCTCGCCGCATGGTTAATACCCCACCTGCAAAACACCCCCCAAGCCGGGGTCAAACGCGCCATCCTCCGCAACCCCACCCTCACCCCCTCATGGGCCAGCCTTTTGGCACCCCAAACCATCACCACACCCACCCTAACCCTACCGCAAAGATGTATCAAATTCGCTCAAAAAGCACCCCGTTTTGCTATCGAATTTTCTCTTTCCGTTCTCTATTATTTCGGCTTTCTTTCAATAGCTTGCCGCATTTTATGGCCGCAAAGCCAAGCCCCGCTTCAACGTCGCCAAAACCCCAATCAATTCAATGGCCCTGCCACAGTCGATTGGGGCGATAAAACCCTTCACCAACCCCGCCTCGGCCCGCTCGAATAATCACAAAAAGCCTTGCCAAAACCCCAAAAATCCGCCAAAAATAAGCCCATCACCAACGCGGGATTAGTTCAATGGTAGAATGAGAGCTTCCCAAGCTCTAGGCACGGGTTCGATTCCCGTATCCCGCTCCAATAAAGTTTATCCCAATCAATAATTTAAGGGAACAAAAATGCTGATTGCGTTCGACCTCGACGGCACCATCGCCGACACCGAATCCCAAATCCAACCCGACGTTGTTTCCATGTTAAATCAAGAATTTAACGTGCCCGTCACCCTCGAATACTGGCAAAAAAACTTCCACGGCATGGCCGGCAAACCCCTCGTCAACGCCATCAACCAACACTTTAACGTCAATATTCCCTTCACCGAGTTCACCGCCGCTCGCATCCGCTGCTGGCCCAAATTAGTCGCCCAAGGCTTCAATCCCGCCCCCGGCGTTTATCAAGCTTTACAAGCAGTTACCACTCAAAATAATCTCCATTACTGCATCTGCTCCAACAGCCGCCCCGAGCGTATCGCCGACACACTCCGCGTCCTCAACGGCCAACACAGCGCAGGCCTGTCACTCCCTAACCTCTTCATAAATCGCATCTTTTCCGGCCTCGTCGAAAACTCCCCATCAAACCCAAACCCGCGCCCGATGTCTACCTCGCAGCAACTCAACACTTTGATATAAAACCAGAAAAAGCCATCGCGATTGAAGACTCCCCCACC
>RFNJ01000179.1 GCA_009927255.1 Pseudomonadota bacterium
CCCACCAATTTTCCAATTCTCACAAACTACCAATCAGCTCTATTTCTCAGTGGGTATGCTCCTCATACCCATGCACCTCACCACCATGATGATGCAACCCCAGCACATATTCCTCCGTCATAAACCACGTTACATCTAGCGCCAGCAACACAACTGAAATAATAAACACCCGAAACGCCTTGCTCTTTGTTGGTGCACTGGAGAAATCACCCTCAACGGCCACCCGCTGGCCGGCGGCGATGCCGCCCAAGTGGAAGCCTCCCAAGGCCAACCTACTCCGCAGCTCACCCTCACCGCTACTACCGATGCTGAGATAGTAATCATCAGTATGGTCGATCAAAATTTACAGTATTCAACTTTATATTTAAAGTATATTGTAGTATACATATAGATAAGATAGCCTGAAGATGGACTTAAAACTCCCATCAACGCGTTTCAGGCAGAAAGGAACATGCCATGAACTCTGGAAAACTGACGATTGCGATTTTGCAGCTGAACCTTAAGGTTGGCAGTGTTGGCGCGAACCGTGCCAAGCTGCTGGCGGGGTATCGGCAAGCGGTGGCCAAGGATGCTACTTTGGTAGTGGCACCTGAGCTGGTGACTTCTGGGTATCCGCCCAAAGATAACCTGCTGCATGCGGCCTTTGTGGCGGCATGTGAAGATGCCACCAAAGCTTTGGCGGCTGACGTGGGTGACGTGCCGTTGGCGTTTGGCACGCCGTTGTTTGCCGCCAAGCGCGGCGAATACGGTCAGCTGGCGACCAACAGCTATGTGGTGGCGCAGCGGGGCCAGATTATCTTTCGCACCGACAAGCGCTATCCGGCGCAGGGCGGGGTGTTTGATGAGTGGCGAGTGCACGTGCCGGGGAATCCGCAGGTGTGGAATTATCAGGGCTTGCGCTTTGGTTTTCCGATTTGCGAGGACATTTGGCACGACAGTGTTGTTGCTGACTTGGCTGCTGCGGGCGTGGATGTTTTGCTGGTGCCGAATGGCTCGCCCACCTATGTGGGCAAGCCGCAGGTACGGCAGAAGATTGTGCGCAAACATGTGACCAAAACCGGCAAGCCGATGCTCTACTTCAACCACGTGGGTGGGCAGGATGAGCATGTGTTTGATGGTGGAGCGTTTTATGTTAACCCCGCCGAAACACAAGCCACCACTTGCACGCCTTACTGGCAGGAAAGCATTGGTTTGGTGGACGTGCACACCACGCCGCAGGGCTGTGTGCTACGGGCGCAGACGACTTACCCCATACCCAACGATGAGGATTTTATCCTTGATGCATTGGTGCTTGGTACGCGTGACTACCTGCTGAAGTCTTCGAGCCTCCGTAAGGTGGTGATTGGGATTTCAGGTGGTGTAGATAGCGCGGTTGTACTGGCTCTAGCCAAGCTGGTGATGGAGTCAGCGGGGTTAAACCCTGCTGAGAACATCATTACAGTTTCAATGCCCAGCAAGCACAACAGCAGTGTAACTAAAGGGTTTGCCTCTCAGATATGCCAGAATCTTGGCATTCCGCTACACTGGTGGCCGGTTGAAGATGCTGTTAGTAAACTCAGAGAGGCGTTTAAAAAACTCTTTGGAGAAAACCTGAAGTCAAAGGGTAATACAGCAGACGAAAACACCCAAAGCCGCGAGCGTGGGCAGGTGCTAATGGCGATATCGAATCGCTTCAACGCCCTGCTGCTTTCGACTGGCAACAAAAGCGAAATGGCAATGGGCTATGCCACGTTGTATGGCGATATGAACGGCGGGTTTAACCCGCTTAAAACGCTGTATAAAACGCAAGTCTATCGGTTGGGCCACACCATCAATCGGCGTTTGGGGTTTGAGGCAATTCCGGTTGCCTTGATTCACCAAAAGCCATCGGCCGAACTGGATGACAACCAGTTTGACGAAAACAGCTTGCCACCTTACGCCGTGCTGGATGCAATTCTGGCGCAGTTTATGGATGAGCGGCGTGATGTGGCGCAGATTATGAGGTTGGGCAGGCTGGATGGGATCAACATTGTTTTTGTTGCCAATAGCCAGCTGGATGCCCAGCGGCGGCAAGAACTTGCCAATAAGCCAGCGTTTCAGCGTTGGTGGATGGCGAGTTATGACCGCTACGCAGATGATAGCTCTGCTATCTACTACGTGACCCAAGACTGTGTGCTGGCGGTGGCCCAACAGCTGCTGCGGATGCGCTTTAAGCGGTATCAGGCTTGCCCGGGGGTAACCATCACCCCGAGTAGCTTTGATGACGGTGAGAGGTATCCGATTGCCAATGGGATGGAATGGCTGGCGCATGGTTGCGATGTTGGTGTAACTTCCTAACATCGTAGTTCTTGCGGTTAACTTTGGTGTTGCTCCTTGGAGCAACACCGTTTTTTTGTTAGGGTGGCGCGATGCCTGCACATCGCCAGTCACGTCAAAATGCTCATGCTGAGAAAGATGCTGGGCACTTTGCGCCGGTGGCGATTTTGGGGATGAGCGCCGACCCTGCGCACAAGGGGCATTTGCGGGTGGCGGAGGCGTTGCAGGACATGGGCTACGCGCGGGTGGTGTGGATGATTACGCCGCAGAATCCGTTTAAGAAAACCGCCAAAACCAGCTTTGAGCACCGCATGGCGCTGGCGCGGTTGTTGATTGGGCGACGGCCGTGGCTGGAGCTTTCGGATGCTGAAGCCTGGATGCAGCTGTATGGCGAAGAGCTGCGCACGCACAGCATGCTGAGCCAAATGCGTAAAATTTACCCCGCCACACCATTAACA
>RFNJ01000055.1 GCA_009927255.1 Pseudomonadota bacterium
CCCGCTGCCACGTCTCAAGGCTTGGCGTCGCGCTGGCCAACACCACCGGGCAGCGCCACAAATTCGCCGCCTGCACCGCCATATCGCGGGCGTGGTACCTAAACGCTTCATCCTGCTTATAGCTTGGCTCATGCTCCTCATCCACCACCACCAGTTGCAGGTTGCTAAAGGGTAAAAACAATGCGCTGCGGGCGCCTACCACCACCTTGGCCTCGCCGCGCGCCAGCGCCCACCACGCCGCGCGCTTGGCCCCCGTTGCCAACCCGCTGTGCCACACCAACGGCGGCATGCCAAAGCGTTCGGTAAACCTAGCCAGCCACTGCGGCGTCAGCGCAATCTCTGGCACTAAAACCAGTATTTGCCCACCGCCAGCCAACACCCGCGCCATCACCTCAAAATAAACCTCGGTCTTCCCACTCCCCGTCACCCCATCCAGCAGAAAAGCTTTAAACCCACCCAGTGCTCCCACAACTTCCCCCGCCGCCACCGCCTGCGCCTCATTCAGCACAATCGCTGCTGGCGCTGCTACTTCAACTGATTGGGCTGACGCCAACTTTTTGCTTTTTTTAGGGGGCTTTTTAATTTTTGGCGCAACAGGAATCCGCGCCTGCGGCAACGCCACCCGCAACGGCTCGCCCGGCGCACTTAAGGTATAGCGTGCCACCCAGCGATAAAACGCCAGCGTCACCGCACTTAGCGGCGGCACATCGCTCCGCCGCCGCGCCATTTTTAAATTTCCAAACACGCTTTCGGTCAACACTTCCACCACCACGCCATCCACCCCGCGCTTACCCACCGGCACTGCCACCCAATCGCCCACCGCACAGGCTTCGGCACAACGATAATCCAGCAACGTGGGTAGCGCCAGCGGCACCAACACGCGCACCACACCCCCTTCAGCAATCTTCGTATGCACCATTGCCAACACCCTACCTCAAGCCTACCATTCTCCCAACTCTAAAACGCAAAATGCCCCCGTGAGGGAGCACTGCGGCAAGAGGGGAAGCCGTTGCCCCGTTCAGGGCGGCGGCGTGGGTGCGCGGCCTGTTTGCCGCCCTACCTCACCTAACTGTATGCAACAAATCACAAGAGCCCCACCTGACACATGCCCGCCGTCACAAAAAACACCAATAAAAACATTAAACTAACCCCTAAACAGGTGCTTAGTTACCTACAAGCCAACCCAAAGTTCTTTGAATCCCACAAAGAAAGCCTCAGCACCCTTAGCGTGCCCAAAAAAGGCGGTAATATCCTCAGTTTGCACGCGCTAAAAGCCGATAAAATCAGCCGCCATGCCGAAAATTTGCAAGTGCGGCAAAAGCAGCTCATCCACACCGCCGCCGCCAATGCCACGGTGGCCGATACCATCTTCACCGCCACCCTCCAGCTCATCCGCTGCCGCACCCTCGCCGCGCTACGCAAATATCTACAAACGGGATTGCCCACCGACTTAGCGCTGGACGCCACCCGCCTCTTCACCGCCGCACCTGAAGAAACCGCCACCACCCTCACCCCCCACCAAATCGAAGCGCTCTGCCCCACCCCCGTCACCTTGGCGCCAATGGACGCCGCCAATCACCGCCCCATCTTCGGCCCCAAAACCAACCAACTCGCCAGCGTCTGCCTGATGCAACTCACCAACGAACAAGGCCAAACCATCGGCCTGCTGGCACTGGGGAGTGCTGAAGCCGAGCGCTTCCACGCCGGCCAAGCCACCCACCTCGCCAACTTCCTCCGCCAAGTCACCAGCACCGTGCTGCACAACGCCACCCATGGATAAAATCCCGCCGTTGGTTGCCCAATTCACCGCCTGGCTCCTCCACGTCCGCCACTTTAGCCCCCACACCGCCAAAGCGTATGAACGCGACCTCACCGAACTCATCACTTTTCTGTACGAACACCTCAACACCGCCATCACCGCCCAAACCTTCGCCACCCTTACCCCCGCCGATATCCAATCCTACCTCGCCAAAAAACTCACTCCCACCGGCGGCTTCGGCCACAAACACATGGCCGCCAAAACCTCACTCAACCGCCAGCTTTCCGCCCTGCGCAGCTTCATGCGCTGGTTGGCGGCACACCATAACGTCAGCAACCCCGCACTGCTTAAAGTGAAAGGCCTAAAGGCCCCCGCGCCCACTCCCCGCGCCCTCAGCAACAGCCAAACGTGGGAACTGCTGGAAAAACTCGCCCCACCCCCCGTGCGCGGCACCAGCAAGTCCACCCCCGAATCCAAACGCAACTTCGCCCTCTTCCTCACCCTCTATGGCCTTGGCCTGCGTATCTCCGAAGCTCTCAATCTCAAGCGCGAAGACATCAGCGGCGAAGTGGTGACCATCACCGGTAAAGGCAACAAGCAGCGCCAAGTGCCACTGCCACTTCCCGTTAAGTCCGCACTCAACCAATGGCTCGTCGCCTCGCACAGCCAACCACCCACCGCCCCACTCTTCCCCAATGCCCGCGGCAAAGCCCTCACCCCGCGCTTTGCCCAAAAAATTCTGCAAAACACCCGCCAAGCGCTGCACCTGCCCAGCCACCTTACCCCCCACGCCCTGCGCCACAGCTTCGCCACCCATTTATTAGCCAACGGCGCCGACCTCCGCAGCGTGCAAGAACTGCTGGGCCACAGCCAACTCTCCACCACCCAGCGCTATTTAGCGGCCGATACCCAACGCCTCCTCCAAGTCCACCAAAAATCCCACCCACTTAATAAACAAGCAAAACTTACTTAAACAACAAGCACTCACTTGGGCCTTCCGTGCCGGAAGCTAAGTGGGTCAGCATTTGCTACTTTGCAAATGCTGGGGCCCCGCTAGCTATCCGGCACCACCCGTGTCGCCCCCTCTCCACAAAGCTCCCATCTCTCCTCAACACCCATCCCAACCAGTCTCACCTGTGTCCCCAAAGCCCCACCCGCCTATCTCACAATCACCCAATTTTCCACAGCTGCCAAACATCTAGGCGCCCGCGCTAGAAACCCCCCGCCCGCCAAGCGTAAGGTGCCAGCCATGACACTCACCCCCGCGCCCACCACCCCCGCTGCTGCCGGCAACCTGCCCGCCAGCATGGTCACCCTGCACATCACCCTCCATAGCCAGCAAAATTTGGCACTCGCCATGCCCCAAGCCGAATGGCAAGACCTCGTGCAAAATTTCGCCCGCATGCCCGCCGATGAACGCCAACGCATCGGCAACAGCATCCGCAGCGCCACCGCGCACAATCCTTTCCCCACCAACGGCGCCCCCTTGGGCAGCAAGCAGCAAAAACAATGCGATACCTTCGTGTCAGATTGCATCCTGCTCGCCGCATTGGCCCAAGCCACCAGCACGCGCGTCTTCCTCGAAACCGCGCTGGCCAGCTTCAAGCTCACCCACGGCAACTTGGTCAAACCAAAGCTCAATTAATTATGCTCAGCCAAGCGCTCAGCTGGTATTTCTTCTCCCCCTGGCGCCGCCTCAACCGCGTGCAATTTAGCAGCGCCCTTGGCCTCATCAGCCTGCCCGCACTGGCGCTGATGGCACTGGGTATCGAATCCACCGCCGCCAGCTTCCTCTCCCCGCTCCTCAATCTCAGCAGCCAAACCAACAACCCCGAAGCCCTGCTCGCCACCCTCAACTCCCTCAACCAACCCGCTGCCACGCCAGCCGCCCCCAGCACACTTACCACCCTCACCGCTCTCACCACCACCCTCGCCCAGTTGCTGTTCATCCCCGCCTGCCGGATGCGCCTCGTCGATATGGGCCGCTCCCACAAAATCGCCCTCCCCATCGCTCTGTTCATCAACCTTAGCTATGCCAACACCCTCACCGCCACCCTCGGTTTCAGCTGGCTGCCTGCCGCATGGCTGTTCGGAATCATCACCTTTCTGGGCTATCTGTGGTTGTGTTTAGCCCCATCTGCCCCTAAAGTTGCGCCATATGAGCGCCAAGTCCCACCACCCAACCTACCCCGCTAACCTCCAGCGCAACCCGCTGGCAGGCACTATCATCACGGTGGATGGCCCCACCGCCTCCGGCAAAGGCACATTGGCCAAAACGCTGGCCCAACGCTGGCGGCTCAAGTTCCTCGATACCGGCGCCATCTACCGCGCCGTCGCCTACAGCGTCCTCGCCCAAGGCAAAGCCGCCGAAGACACCGCCGCGGCCATCGCCGCCGCCAAAAATCTCCAGTTCGATTTCAAACACAAAGGCAACAACCAGTTCGGCGTCTGGGTGAATGGCGCAGAAGTCACCGAAGCCATCCGCAGCTTGGAAGTCGGCCAAGCCGCCAGCATCATCGCGATCAATCCCACCATCCGCACGCTCTTAAAAAACTACCAAGTGGAATACGCCCACCACTGGCAAAATCTGGTCGGCGTGGTGCTGGATGGCCGCGACACCGGCGCCCGCATCGCCCCAAGCGCCCAAGTGAAGATCTTCCTCACTGCCAGCTTGGAAGAACGCGCCCGCCGCCGCTGGCTGGAAGTCCAAAGCAAGGGCGGCAACAGCACCTTAGAACACGTCCAAGCCGAAGTCGCCGCCCGCGACGCCCGCGACGCCCCCAACACCCTCACCTGCCCCGATGCGGTAACAATAGACGCCACCCACCTCACCCCCAGCCAAACGCTGGAAAAAGCCATTAAAACCGTCGAAACCAAGCTAGGCCGCCACGTTCCGCCTGCACCTGCTGGCGAATAAACCGCCAATCATCCGGTCATCCTGTCACCCGGTAGTCCGGCAATCCGGTTACCCTGTCACCCAATCACCCCACCCCCTCAC
>RFNJ01000158.1 GCA_009927255.1 Pseudomonadota bacterium
TACGTGAGTTGGGTTCAAAACGTCGTGAGACAGTTTGGTCCCTATCTACCGTGGGTGTTGGAGTATTGAGGAGAGTTGCCCTTAGTACGAGAGGACCGGGGCGAACACACCTATGGTGTACCTGTTGTGGCGCCAGCCGCATTGCAGGGTAGCTATGTGTGGACGGGATAACCGCTGAAAGCATCTAAGCGGGAAGCCTCCTCCAAAACCAGTACTCCCCATAAAGGCCGTTGTAGACTACGACGTTGATAGGTCACGTGTGTAAGGGCAGCAATGCCTTAAGCTAAGTGATACTAATTGCCTGATTGTTTTGCTTTAATATTCTCATATGCCCTTCGTTGCGCAGATTTAAGCCAACACAGCATATCTTATAAAAAAGCTAGTAAAGTCTATTTCTTGTTAAGTTAAGGGGGCCAGAACCCCAGCATCAACCTCCACCCACCGCCGTCATACCAAGGAGCACGGCCCACGGTGGCGATGCTGGCGAACTTCGCTGAAGCCGCGCGCATCTTGGTATCCATGCGGTGGTCACGCGAAGAGACAAAGCCTTTCCTAACTTAAACACATGCGCTGATTTGGTAGCAGATACTCTCTGGTGACCATGGCGGAGGTTAAAAACCCGTTCCCATTCCGAACACGGCCGTGAAGCCCTCCTGCGGCGATGGTAGTTTGCCTTAAGGTACGCGAGAGTAGCGCGTTGCCAGGGTTTAACTGCTACTGAATCAGCGCATGTGATAAAAACTACCTCTCAAACCACAGTTTAAAAAAGCCCCCTAAAGGGGCTTTTTTGTTGACCTCTCACCAACATAAGTATTAGGAGTCTCAAATGCCTTGTGTAGGCCCATCATCAGACGAGCTTGCGCCACCGCACAGAGGAGATGAAAAAGCTCCTCTCAAAAACGTTTGCACGTATGAAGCGGCAGTTCGGTGTCGTGCCGGCAATTACCTTGTTTAACAATAATAATCTGCGCAAAGTATGGCGTGAATCTGACGGCTCTATGACATGGACGATCGACCAGTACACCAACATGCTCTGCTCTCTTTGCCGTGATCTTAATCCAGTCTTCCTCAATGCAGATAAGAAACTACTGGCCTGGTGGGAAGAGCACCAAAAGCTCGACGCTCAGCGAGAGAGAGAAGAAGTAGCAGAACGGCAAAGGCAAAGCCAGTTGATGGACGCCCGCCGCAAAGCTGCTTCAGTCGGCCTGACCAACGATGATATTCGCTTGCTCCACGCCAACCTATCCAGCGCGCGCTAGTGAGCAGTGTAAGCCAAAACCCAAGCCCCCCACCACAAGGTGGGGGGCTTTTTTATTGATTCTGTAGCTACTGCAATTGTAATTTATCGATCTTTTAATGATTGCAAAATTAGCACAAGTAGTGAGCAAGACGGTAAGAAGTAGTTTGTAAATCTTGACATTCATAGGTTTTTATCGATTATGAGATACAAGACGTACGCACGTGCCGATGGCCCGAAGGAACTGAAGAATCCTCTTTATGTTTCCCGAGCAGGTTATGTAACGACGGCGTCCCACAAAATTGGGCGTGGAGTTTGCGAAGATTCCACTTTTGGTATTGATGGGAGTTGTTACATGACATGGCTTATTCCCCTAGGTTAGTGCGCGCACGCGGTGTGCCCCTTTCTTCGTTACATTCAAACTTGACCCCCCTGCGGAGCTGGGATGGTGGTGTGGTGCTGCCCCCTGCCCCGCTGCCTATTTTACCCATTGAGCCAAGCGTTGCCCCTTTACCTGACGAATGGGCGGGCCATGGGCCGTTGTTTGGCAGCGTGGGTGAGGTGTTGGAGCAGGTGCAGCCAGAAGACCCGCTGCAAGTGTGGCGCCCTGCGGTGTTGGCGGCCACCGCCGAGCGTTTTGTGCGCGGCTTTAGTGGCACGCCTTTCTTTGCGGTGAAATGTAATCCTGCGCCGATGATTTTGCGGGCGTTGTTTGCCGCTGGCGTGCAGCAGTTTGACGTGGCTTCGGTGGAAGAAGTGCGCACGGTGGCGGCGGCGTGCCCGGGGGCGGCAATGATTTTTATGCATCCGGTGAAGAGCATTGAGGCGATTCGGGTATCTAGCCATGACTTTGGCGTGCGGGTGTTTTCGCTGGATGATCCGCGTGAGTTGAAGAAGATTTTGGCGCATGTGCCAAGCGGTGCCAACCTGACGCTGGTGGTGCGTTTGGCGGTGCCCAATGACAGCGCCAAGCTGAAGCTGGACAAGAAATTTGGTGCCAGCCCCGCGATGGCGGTGCGGCTGCTGCGGATGATTGCGGCGGCGGGGCAGCGGGCGGGGCTTAGCTTCCATGTGGGTTCGCAATGTGGCAGCCCAGATGCCTATGGCACCGCGCTGCGGCTGTGCGCCAAGGTGGTGGCCAAGGCCGGGGTGGCGCTGGATGTGCTGAATGTGGGCGGGGGATTCCCTGCGGCTTATGATCCTACGGTGCCAGTTTTGGAGGAGTATTTTGCGGCGATTGATAGCTTGCGCCGTGGCTTGCCCGAACTGCGCCATGCCAAGCTGTGGGCCGAGCCGGGGCGGGCGCTGGTGGCCGCCGCCGGCAGCGTGCTGGCGCGGGTGGAATTACGCAAGGGCCACAGCCTTTACCTGAACGATGGGGTTTATGGTGGCTTGAATGAGGCAGGGCCACAGATTGGGGTGGTTCACCCCGTGACCATATGGCGCAACGGCAAGGTGGTGCAGGCGGCGACGGTGAATTTTAAATGCTATGGGCCGACGTGCGACAGCCTTGATGTGCTGCCCGGGCCTTATGCTTTGCCTGCCAGCGTGCGGGCGGGGGATTGGCTGGAATTTGGCATGGCGGGCGCCTATGGCCAGTGCTTGCGCAGTGGGTTTAATGGCTTTGGCGGTGGGGCGGTGGTGTTGGTGGGGGGCGGTTAAGCCTATTATTTGGCTTGCAGAAGGCTCATAAAGAGACTATAGAACGCCCAAATACCCCCGCAGCAGGCCGACGGTGGGGGGGCGAGAGTGCCTTAACCTCGGCGGTTTTAAGTGATTATTCCCCTCATGAGCGATACCTTTAGCACCAACCCCAAGCTGGCCAACATGGCCCAAAAGCAAGATTTTGCGATTGCCCCTGATTTGCTGACCAAAGCGTTTGACATTGATTTTGCCCGTCGCCTGGAAGACACCTTTACCGACGCCCACCCGGTGGTTGGCAGCGTGGTGAAGGGCATTGTGGTTTCGATGGACAGCGAAAGCGTGGTGCTGGACATTGGGTTGAAGACCGAAGGGCGCATCCCGCTGAAAGAATTTGAAGATTTTGAAACCGGTGCGGTGACGGTGAAGCCCGGCGACGTGGTGGATGTGTTTGTGGAAAACCTTGACGACCGCCACGCCGAAGCGCGCATGAGCCGCGAAAAGGCCCGCCGCGAAGAAGTGCTGACCAACCTTGAAAACGCCCACAAAGCTGGCGAAAAGGTGAAGGGCGTGATTTTTGGTAAGGTGAAGGGCGGCTTTATGGTGGATGTGCAGGGGATTTTGGGATTCCTGCCCGGCAGCCAACTGGATGCCAAGCCTGTTACGGACGCCAACCCTTACATGTACACGCCGCTTGATTTCCAAGTGGTGAAGCTGGACCGCAAGCGCAACAACCTGATTGTGAGCCGCCGCGCCGCCAGCGATGAAGGCATGGCCGGTAACCGCGAAGAGCTGCTGAGCGGTATGAAGGAGGGCAAAGTGCTGCAAGGGGTGGTGAAGAACATCACCGATTACGGTGCGTTCCTTGACCTTGGCGGGATGGACGGCCTGCTGCACATTACCGACATTGCTTGGCACCGTATTGGCCACCCCAGCGAAGTGCTGAGCGTGGGCCAAACCATTGATGTGGTGGTGACGCGTTTTGATGACAAAACCCAGCGCGTAAGCTTGGGCCTGAAGCAACTGAAGGACGACCCTTGGACCAAGGTGGACGCGACTTATCCGATTGGCAGCCGCGTGCAGGGCAAGATTACCAACCTGACCGACTATGGTGCTTTTGTGGAATTGGCACCGGGGGTTGAGGGGCTTATCCATGTGACGGAAATGAGCTGGACGCGCAAGAATGTTCACCCCAGCAAAGTGGTGCAGAACGGCCAAGTGGTGACCGTGCAAGTGCTGGAGATTGACCGCGACAAGCGCCGCATTAGCCTTGGCCTGAAGCAGTGCCAAGACAACCCATGGGATGCATTCATTAAGAGCCACGCGGTGGGCGACAAAGTGGAAGGCGCGGTGCGCAGCATGACCGACTTTGGCTTGTTTGTGGCCCTAACCGATGAAATTGACGGCTTGGTGCACGTGAGCGACCTGAGCTGGGATATTTCCGGTGAAGAAGCCCTGCAAAGCTACAAGAAGGGCGACAAGGTGAAGGCGGTGATTTTGAGCATTGACCCCGCCAAAGAGCGCGTGGCTTTGGGCATTAAGCAACTGGCGGGTGACCCCTTTGCAGCCCTGGCCGACAGCCACAAGAAGGGCGATGTGGTGAAGGTGAAGGTAACGGACACCGACGCTGACAGCATCACGGTGAACTTTGAAGGGATTGATGTAAGCATCCGTGCCCGCGACCTTGGCATTGATAAAGCCGAGCAAAACCCTGCCAACTATAAGGAAGGGCAGGAGATTGAGGCGAAGATTACCAATCTTTCCAAGAAAGACCGCAAGCTGAGCTTAAGCGTGCGCGCCCTGCAGCAAGATGAAGAGCGTGCAGCGGTGGCGGAGTACTCCAACCAAGCTGATGATGGTGACAGCGAGCTAGCCGCTGCGCTGAAGCAAGCCGGTGTGAAGGCCGAAGCCAAAGCCAAAAAGGCTGCTGCAAAGGCCGAAGCTGGTGAAGCTGATGCTGACAAGCCTGCCAAAAAGGCCAAGGCTAAAAAGGCTGAAGCTGATGAAGCTGAAGGCGAAGAAGCACCTAAGGCTAAGAAGGCTAAGAAGAAGGCTGAGTAAGCCTATCCTAAGCAAAAAGCCCCGCTTGGCGGGGTTTTTTGCTGGGGGGAGGCTTAGCGGTAAGGTTTGGGGTTGGTGGGGTCGGTGTAGTCATAAAACCCTTTGCCGGATTTTTTGCCAAGCCAGCCGGCGTCGACGAATTTGACGAGGAGTGGGCAGGGGCGGTATTTGCTGTCGCCCAGTTCGTTGTGGAGGACGCGCATGATGGCGACGCAGGTGTCCAGCCCAATAAAATCGGCGAGGGTGAGCGGGCCCATCGGGTGGCCGGCGCCGAGCTTCATGGCGGTGTCGATGCTTTTGACATCCGCCACGCCGTCTTGCAGGGCGTAGCAGGCTTCGTTCAACATGGGCAGCAGCAGGCGGTTGACGATGAAGCCGGGAACATCTTCCGAAGTAGCCATGGTTTTACCCATTTTTTGGGCGACTTCCATGACGCGCTCATAAGTTTCTTGGGTGGTGGCGAGGCCTTTAATGACTTCCACCAAGGCCATCATTGGCACGGGGTTCATGAAGTGTAGGCCAATGAATTTATCGGGGCGCTTGGTGACGGCGGCAAGGCGGGTGATGCTGATGGAAGAGGTGTTACTGGCAAGCAGGGCTTCGGGTTTGAGGACGGCGTCGAGTTCGGTAAATATCTTCTTTTTAATGCCTTCGTTTTCGGTGGCGGCTTCGATCACCAAATCGCATTGGGCGAGGTCGGTCATCGCGGTGGTGGTTTTCAGGCGGGCCATGGCTTCAGTTTTTTGGGCTTCGGTGAGGCTGCCTTTTTGCACTTGCCTATCCATATTTTTGGTGATGGTGGCGAGGGCTTTTTCGAGGCTGGCGGGATTAACATCGAGCATAGTAGCGTGGAAGCCGTTTTGGGCGGCGACGTGGGCGATGCCGTTGCCCATTTGGCCGGCGCCGACAATGCCAATAGTAGTGATTGTGTGTGCCATAATGTGCCTTTAAGATTTTGTTGTTTTTGTTATTTTGACTATGCATGGCGACGGGGGGTTTGTCAGCAGGGAAAAGATGAGGTAGAGGTTTTTTATGGCGAAAGTTTTACCCGTTGTGCTGCATCCGCACCCCGTGCTGCGGCAAAAGGCGGTGGCGGTGGCGCAGGTGGATGATGAGATTCGGGCCCTGCTGGCGAATATGCTGGAGACGCTGTATGCCGCACATGGCGTGGGTTTGGCGGCGCCGCAGGTGGCGGTTGGGAAAAAAGTTGTTGTCATTCATAGTGATATAGAAGGTGAGCCGGGGCAGCGGGTGCCGCGTGCTGGTAGCAAGCCGCTGATGATGGTGAACCCGCAGATTATGGAGCATAGCGAGGAGCTGATTGACAGCGAAGAGGGGTGCTTGAGTATTCCGCGAATGTACGATGTTATTCAACGGTTTAAGTGGGTGAAGGTGGCTTATCTGGATGAGCAGGGAAATCCCCGCGAAGTGGAGGGTGAAGGGCTGCTGGGGCGATGCTTGCAGCATGAGCTGGACCACTTGGAAGGGATTGTTTTTCCTGACCATTTGAGCCGGTTGAAGCGGGAGAGATTGTGGAAGAAATATAGCAAGGCGGTGGCGGGGTTTGATGCGGAGGTTTTGGGGTATCCGGTGAGGAAGGCTTAAGCCCATGAAACGCAAGATTATTTTTATGGGGAGCCCGGTGTTTGCGGTGCCGAGCTTGGTGGCGTTGCGCAATGCGGGGCATGAGATTTTGGCGGTTTATAGCCAACCGCCGCGACCTGCCGGGCGCGGTGGGCACTTACAAAAAACCCCCGTGCACCAAGCGGCGGAGGATGTGGGGCTGGTGGTGCGGACGCCGCTGCGACTGCAAGATGCTGAAATTGATGAGATTTTGGCGATGGGGGCGGATGTTGTTTGTGTGGTGGGGTATGGTTTGTTGCTGCCGCGGCGGCTGGTGGAGAGCGTGGTTTGTGTTAATGTTCACCCAAGTGCGTTGCCACGGTGGCGGGGGGCCAGCCCGGTGCAACATGCTGTTATGTTTGGGGATTCTGTGACTGAGGTGTGCATCATGCGGCTGGAGGCAGGGATGGACAGTGGGCCGGTTTATAAGCGGATTCCGGTGGCGATTGGGCCGGAGATGACGGCGGGGGAATTGAATGAGATTGTGTGGCCGCTGGGGGCTGAGGGATTGGTGGAAGTGGTTGGTAAGATTGATGAAATTGAGCCGCTGGCGCAGGTGGGAGAGGTTACTTTGGCGCCAAAAATAAATAATTTGGTGAAAAAAATAAATTGGCGGCAAAATGCGCGGGATATTGCCAACAAAATACGTGGTTTGAGCCCGGATTATGCGGCAACTTTTGAGTTGAATGGTGAATTATGTAGGATTTTTAAGGGGCGGGTTTGGGGTGGAAATGGTGCTGATTTGGGTGCGAATGTGGTGGTAAGTGATGATAAAGTTGGAATGATTGTGCAAACCAGCCCGCATTGGGTGGTGCAGTGTGGGGTGGGGCAGTTGGAGATTTTGGAGATTCAGCGGCCCGGCAAGCGGGTGATGGGGGCGGCGGAGGCTTTGCGGGGGTGGCCGCAGGTGCAGGTGGGTGGATTTGTAAAATAGTATACAATTAAGATATTATGAGTGAAGAAGGACCGCTGTTGTGTTGGGCGATGGTGAGAGGAGGGGGGGTAGGTTGGGGCTTCGCTGCACCGGAGAAAGGGTGGGCTGTGTGGAGAGGTTGGGGGCCGTTGTGGTGGATGGGTATGGCAGGTTAATAGGGTTTTAAAACTTTGGGATGTTAAGAGAGGGTGGGCTTCGGCTTCATCGCGCCGGAGATGGTGGGGTGCTGTGTAGAGAGGTTGGGGCCGTTGCGGTGCAGGATGTGTGGGGGAAGGGTGGTAGGGGTTAGGAGGGAGGGGGAGATTTCGCTGTGCCGGAGGGAGGTTGGTGCTGCGTGGAGAGACTGGAGGCCGTTGCGATAGAGGAGGTACGAGGGAAGGGTGGCAAGGGTTAGAGGGGGGGTAGACTTCGCTACGCCGGAAGAAGGTTGGTGCTGTGTGGGGAGGTTAAAGTCGTTGCTTGGGGGGGAGGTGGTGGGGGTGCTGTGTGAAGAGGCTGAAGGCCATTGTTGGGGGGGGCAGGTAAGTGGTTTAGAGTTGTGAGGTGTTATAGGGCTGTTATTACTTCGCTGCGCTGGATAAGTGGGATGCTTGTGATTAAGACGAAGCAAGGGCAGGGGTGGGCGGCTGTGAGGGTTATTTGAGGTTAGAGGGCTCTATATAAGAGAGTTTTGTGAGGGGAGTGGGGACAAAAAAATCCCCGCCGCGCTGGTGCGCGACGGGGGGAGACTTACTTCTGATCGGTGAAGCCGGCGGGCACCGGGCAGTGTGTGGGGCGCAGGCGCTCACACGTGCTGCCGGAGCAGACGCGGACCGTACCGCCGCGGGTGCGGCAGTAGGTGCGGGCATCTTCGGCGGTTTTCACCGCCTGGGATTGCCCCCAGCGGACGACGGTGCAGTCGCCGCACTGGTGCGCCCACGCGGGCGCGCCGACCAGCAGGATGGCCATCATGAGGATGACCGGAGGAAAATTGCGCATGAGTTCTCCTTATCATGCGGCTAAACGTGTGACACCTGATGAGCCGGACGGCCAACCAGGCCACCACGCCATAGTTAGAGAGATGGGGTGGTTGGGGGGGGATTGCAAGGTTTTTTTGGGGTTTTATAGTTGATTGCATTATTGGCAGGTTAAGAAAAGCTGGATCCCAGCCTTCGCTGGGATGACGGCCCATAGGGCCGTAAGGGGCTTCGCCCCTTAACCCCTTTGACCATGACAAAGATTGTGCAACTGGTTATAGAAAAAAATGACTTAACCTCGTCTCAGGGTGAGGTCCCATGGAAAGTACTTTATCATGAAACAAAAAGCTCCCTGTTGGGGGAGCTTTTTGAGGTTTCTTGACCTTAGCCGTGGTGCTGGTTGTCGGTTTGCACGTTGACGCCGAGTTCCACCAAGATGTGGGCGCCGTTGGCGGTGGCGAAGGTGGCGAAGTCGGTACCGCCCAGGTTTACATTCACGCCCTGAGTGACGTCGCCAGTGAGGTGGACGTTATCCACGGCATCGCCGCGGATGGTGAGCACGCCTTGGTCGGCCATCGTTAGCACGTCTTCAGCGCGCAGGGTGAGGGTATCGGCGTGGTGGTTGGCGAGGTCGATACCTTCGACACCCTTGATCATCACATCATCGCCCACCGTGATGTTGCTGCTGGTGAGGACTTTGAGGGTATCGATACCTTGGCCGCCGTCGATGGTTTCGGCGGTGGTGCTGAAGACCATGACGTCGTTGCCAGTTGTACCGTGGATGGTGCGCGTGCCTTCGTTGCTGAAGAACACGTCGGCGATCACGCGGGTGGTGCCGTCTTGCATTTCCACATAGCTTTGGATTGGAATGTAGGCGTCTTCGTAGCGGATGCTGGTGGCTTCGGTGCCTAAGTGGATGGCTTTGACACCGAGGTTTTCCAGCGTATGCAGCTCGGTAGTTTCGCCGATGCCGTTGCCGTTGGTGTCGAACCACAGCTTCAGTTGATTCCAGGTGGTATCGGCAGCGTCAATGATGCCGTCGTGGTTGGTATCGAGTTTGGCAAGTTCGAGGAAGCCGTTGGCTTCGGTTTGGTTACCGAAGACTTCGGCAAAGCCATCAATGGTGCCATTGTTGTTGACATCACGGGCCAGAATGGCTTCGGTGGGGGCAAACCAGGCGGTGTGTTCGTGCTCGCCGCCCAGCGTCCAGTCGAAGGTGGCTTGGCTGTCGGGTTTGGCAATGAGGTTGATGCCGTTTTGGTCGAGGTCGATGACGAGGGGGCAATCTGCTGGGCCGGTGTCATTAGCACCCTCACCTCTCACACCTCCGCCATCGCCGCCGTGGAACATGGGGGGTAGGACGTTAATTGATACAGTTGCTGTACTGGTAGCGCCGCGGCTATCCATGATGGTGTAGGTGAAGGTATCTGTGCCTACAAAACCAAAGTCTTCTAATCCTCCAGCAGGGGGGGCGTAGTGGAAGATGCCGTTGCCTTGATAGTTAACAACACCACCATTTCGCCCTTGTGTGGCGCCAATAACGGTGAAGGTATCACCTTGAGGGTCGAAGTCGTTCGCCAGCACGTTGATAGTGACTGGGGTTTGGAAGGAGGTGGTGGTACTATCGTTTTGAGCGACGACGTTGTTGGGGGCGGCAGCGACGTTGACGGTGACGGTGGCGATGTCGGTGGCGCCTTTGCTGTCGCGGATTTCGTAGGTGAAGGTGGTGGTGTAGGCATCCC
>RFNJ01000019.1 GCA_009927255.1 Pseudomonadota bacterium
GCGGCCAACTGAAGTGTAGGTGACGGTGCCATCGCTATTCAAAATTGCGGTGCCGACTGCTGGGCCAGAGACGATGCGGGTGACCACGAAGGTGTCGCCTTGGGGGTCGGTATCGTTGGCGCGGACGTTGATGTTGACGCTGTTACCGGCTACCACACTGGCTGTGTCGTTGACGGCATCGACGCTGTTGGCGGCTGCGGCAACGTTGACGGTGACGGTGGCGATATCTTTGGCGCCTTTGCTGTCTTCAATTTCGTAGGTGAAGGTGGTGGTGTAGGCATCGCGGCCGACTGAAGTGTAGGTGACGGTGCCATCAGAGTTGAGGATGGCAGTGCCTACGGCTGGGCCAGAGACGATGCGGGTGACCACGAAGGTATCGGCTTGGGGGTCGAAGTCGTTTCCGCGGACGTTGATGTTGACGCTGTTGCCGGCTACCACGCTGGCGGTGTCGTTGATGGCATCCACGCTGTTGGCAGCGGGTTGGACGGTGACGCGCACCACGGCGGTATCGATAGCGCCGCGAGCGTCTTGGATTTCGTAGGTGAATTCAGTTACATAAGAATCACGGCCGACCGATTGGTAGGTGATGGTGCCGTCGCTGTTCAGCGTGGCGGTGCCCAGCGCAGGTTGGGTGAGGATGCGGGTGATGGTGAAGGTGTCGCTTTGGCTATCAAAGTCGTTCCGCAGCACGTCAATCCGCACGCTTTGGCCAGCGGTAACGTCGGCGGTGTCATCCACTGCACTGACGTTGTTGGTGGGTTCGACGCGGATGGTGAGAATGGCGGAATCGGTGGCGCCGCGGGCATCGGTGATGGTGTAGGGGATGTTGACCGTGTAGCCAGTGGTGCTGGGCACTGAAATGTAGGTGATTTGGCCGGTGGCGGGGTTGAAGCTGGCGGTGCCAACGCTGGGTTGGACGATGCTGGTGATTTGGAAGGCGTCGCCTTGGGGGTCAACGTCGTTGTTCACCACGTTGAAGGCTTTGGTGGCGCCAGCGGGGATGATTTCGCCGGTGTCGTCAATCGCGTCCAAGGTATTGATGGCGGGTTTGACTTCGATGGTGACCACGGCGGTGTCTTTGGCGCCGCGGGCGTCTTCGATTTCGTAGGTGACGGTGGTGAAGTAGCCGGTGGTGCCGACAGACTGATAGGTGATGGTGCCATCAGAGTTCAGCACGGCGGTGCCGCGGTCTGGGCCGTTGACAATACGAGTAACCACAAAGCTGTCGCCTTGGGGGTCGGAGTCGTTACTGCGGACGTTGATGTTGATGCTGCGGCCGGCTTCGGGCACGGTGACGGCGTCATCGGCAGCAATCACGCTGTTAAAGGGGGTGTTGGGCACGATTTCGATGAAGACTTCGGCGGTGCTGGTGCCGCCTTTATCATCGGTAATGGTGTAGCTGTAGCTGCCGGTGCCGGTGAAGCCGTTGGTGGGCGTAAAGGTGATGGTGCCGTCGCTGTTCAATACCACGGTGCCGTTTTGTGGGCCTTGGACGCTGACGATACGAATGGCGTCGTTATTGGGGTCGGTATCGTTCCGCAAGTGCTGGGTAGGGGTGGTGGTGATGGGGGTGTTTTGGCTGGTGCTGAAGTTATCGACGCGGGCTACCGGTGGCAGGTTTTGTGACGGGACGACGGGGGGCAGGTTTTCGGTGCTGGGGTTGACGGGGAATTCGCGGGTGATGATTTCATCGCGGGTGATGGGCAAAGCAAACGGGCCGATGACTTCCGAGAACACACCCACGCCGGTGCCGACGCCAGTACCTAGAATTGCGGGCAATTCGATACCGCCGTTGCTACCTGTACCACCGGCTGATGGGCCTGCGGCAGGTTCAACTTCCGCCACTTTGGCGGCCATTTGCTCTTCGGTGATATTCAGGGCCGCCAGCAGCTTTTGGGCGGTGATTTCGCCTTCGCTGGTGTGCAGGATGGTTTTGCTGCTTTTGGCGCTATTCACATAATCCAACAACAAAATTTCGCCGCCGCTGGGGAGCGAGATGCGCAGGTTACCGGCTTCCGTAGCCAAGGTGGCTTTGGAGAGGTCGACATCCTTCATGTAAATTTCGGCGCCGGGGCCAACCAGATAGGCCAGCATGCCTTTGCCTTCGGGGGCTTTCACATCAATGCGGTAGGCATCGGCCTTAACTTTGGGGGTGGCGGTGGCTGGGAGGGCTTCGGCAGTGGCGGTGGTAACGGCTTGGGTGCCCACGGCGCTGGCCAGTGCGGCAGCAACCCCGGCGCTGGGGGTTGCAATTTTTTCGGCCGCCGCCTGCGTGGCGGGGGTTTGATCGGGCATGCAATCGGTGCCTTGGGCGGGCGCTTTGGTGTTTTGAGCCATTTTCTACTTCTCCCCGTTGGCCGCAACCTTGTGGTTTTGGCCGTTTTTGATAAAAACCTAGAAGCGTTTTAGGCTTCTGCGTGGTTTTTATGTGTTGTTGCAGCAGTGGTTCCTGACAACCCCTCCCTCTGCATCCTTAGAAGATGGGGTGGCTGGCGGGTATCTGCAAGGCCCCGCCAGCCTTTTGGTTGGTTACTTGCTGGCCATTTGGGTGGTGGCGGGGGCAAGGTCTCCGGTATGAGCCAGCACAGCGTAGGCGGCGGCGTCGGTTTCGTATTTGCCGTCGATCAGAGCGCTTTTGCTGTTCATCAACTCAACTTCGCTGTCCAACAAGTCGAGCAGGGTGCGTTGGCCGAGGTCGAACTGGGCCAGGTAGGCATCGCGGCTGGACATGGCGGCTTCGACGTGGCGGGCCAATGGTTCCAAACGGTTCTTGGCGGCATCCAGGCGGGCGAAGGCGCTGATCACGGCTTGTTCAACCAGGCGGCGTTCCTTTTCCAGCATGTCTTGCGCTTGCTTGACGCGCTCGGTGCGCTCGGCCACTTGGGCGGTGTCTTTACCACCGTTGTAGAGGTTTTGGCGGTACATCAGCATGGCGGTGATGTCGTTGTTCGGGCCCTTTACGCCGTCGAGGTTTTCGTTACGGCTGGCGCCGGTTTCGATTTCGATGCGTGGGCAGAAGGTGCAGCGGGCTTCAGCCAATTCGGCATTCGCGGCTTTGATATCGGCCATGGCGCTGGCGATAACGGGGCTTTGATCCATCGCGCGGCTGATGGCAGCGCTGGTGTTGGCTGGGATGGCTGCAAACGGTGTGGCGTCCTTGGTTGGGTTGTTGGGCATTTCGCCGATGGCTTCCAAGTAATCGGCTTCGGCCTTGCGCAGATCGCCCACCGAGGCTTCCACGTTCGCTTGGGCCAGCGCGAGGCGGCCTTCAACTTGGCGGATATCCGAGCCAGAGCTACGGCCACCAGAGACGCGGCTGTTGATTTTGCTGAGGTAGGTTTGGTGAGTGGCGACGTTTTCTTCGGCCAACGCGACTTGTTCACGGCCACGCAGCACGTTCAGGTATGCTTCGGCAGCGCGCAGGGCAAGTTGGTTTTTAACATCGGCCACGTGGAAGGCGGCGCTTTGGAAGCGGTTTTGTTCCTGGGCAACGCGGGACTTGGTTTGGAAACCATCAAACACCATTTGGCGGGCGATGATGCGGGATTCGTTGCGCCACATATCGGTGCTGCCTTGCTTGCCGCTGCTGGGAGTGCGGGCAGGGCGGAAGCGGGTGGTGTTGTTTTTGCTCCATTCGTAACCGGTGCCGGCGGTGACATCCACCGTTGGCAGGTAGCCAGCCTTGGCCATGCGGACGCGGTAACCGATGGCGGCTTGGTCTTTCTCGGCGGCCAGAATTTCCGGGTGGCTGCTGATGGCCATGCCCATGGCTTCTTGGATGCTGGCGGCATTGGCCATGCTGGTGGTTGCAAGCAAGCCAACAATGGCGGCGGTTAGGATCGTGGTTTTCATGTTTAACTCCCTGGTTTTTTAGTCGGTTGTGTATGCATATAAGGGCTGCCACAAATAAAAGCAAGGGGGGTGTGTGAAAAAAATAACATAGGCAAGGGAAATGCGGGGTTTTGCAGGTGTCAGGAAGGAGGGGGTGTGGCGGGGAGGTGAGGGGGGTGCGCGTGG